>CAZPUJ010000795.1:0-3591 GCA_964589725.1 uncultured Planctomycetaceae bacterium | reverse complement strand
AGTCTCCGCAATCTCGGATTCCACGCTCGGCAAGCGGCCATTCGCGCGCAAAGTGGAAAGCGGTGACAAGTCACCGCACTCCAAAGGACCACGCAGCCGCAACAACAAATCAATCACCTGAATCGTCTTGCCCAACCCCATGTCGTCGGCCAAGCACACGCCGAGTCCCAGCCGCGTCATGAACCACAACCAGCGCACGCCGTCCACTTGATACGGCCGCAGCGTCGCGCTCAGTCCGTCGCCCGGCGAGCAACCGACCACGCCGCTCGGATCGCGGATGGTTTCCAACGTTTCGCGTAGCCAGTCCCCCGCAGTGACGCTCGCCCAGTCGGCGGTCACGTCGAGCGATATCTCGCCGCCATCAAGCGGTGCTCCGGCGAGCAGCCGCATCCCTTGCAGGAAGTCGATGCCCCCCGCGTGCTCGCGCTGCAACTGCTGCCAACGCTGCAACGCCTCTTGAAGCTGATCGCGATTCACCTCGACCCACTTGCCACGCAACAGCATTAATCCGTCCGAAGCCGCGAGCAGCTTTTTCCGTTCGTCGTCAGTCAGCGTCTCGCCGTCCAACGCCAGATCGACCGAGAAGTCCAACAGCCCGTCGACGCCAATCGCACTCGCCCTCTGATCGCCGATCCGAACCTGCACCTGCGGCCTCGGCGGCTTGCGAGCCTTCCACCAATCGGGCACGCGCACGACCAAACCGCTTTGCTCCATCGCCGGCACATCACGCAGAAAGCGATACGCCTGCGGGATCGACCACGCTTGGGGCTGAAACAACGCTCGCGACGCCAGAAGTTCTCTGACGACCGCGCTGCCGTCGGCCGCCGCTCGCACCGGAGACAACAACTCGGCCAGCTTCGCCTGATCCCGCTCTCCTGCATACTGCTTCAACGCCTGAGCCAACGGTAGATGCTGCACCTGAGCCTTCGCCGACATCCGATGCGTGTACGTCGCCAGAAACGCGAACGGCCGATCCGCGTCGCGCTTGTTCTCGGCCAGATGAAACGTCACACGGCCGAGCAAATGCCACCACGGATTGACCGCTCGCAGAAACGCCGCCAAGCCGCCGTCCGTCGCCGCACCGCGCTGCCGCACCAGCTCCACCAACTCACCCCACAACCGCTTCAACACGTCGGGCGTGAGATACTCCAACCCGCGCATCGGCGGAGCTTCCGCAATCAGTACCGCCAGCGCTAAATCATCCGGCGGCGGCAACACACCCACCGCGCCCGACTTCGTGAATTGGCCGAGCCGTTCTTCGTCCAGCGAACAGACCGCCTGAAAGAACCGCCGCGCCCAATCCCGCCAGAACAGCAAGTCGGCCGGCAGCGTCTCCGTAACTCGCGGCTCGGCCAGCAGCAGCAACCCGTCTGCGGACGAATTCTCGAACGCCACGCGAATCAATTCCGCCGCGCCGTCACTCAACGCGACCACCGAATCCGTCGAGTCGCTTGCCTCGTCCGTGACCGACTCACACAACAACCGCCCGTGCGGCGAAACGACAATCCGTCTACTCATGGTCGCGACAAGTTACCGACCCAACGTCTCGACACAAACCGAACGCCGTGCGATCGCCCGATTTCCCAGGTCGCGCCCGGCCTGCCCCCGTTGCTTGTGCCAGGGCATGTTTTCCGTTCGAAAGTTTTTTGGCACTTCGCCCTGGCACAAGCAACGGGGGCAGGCTCATGAGGACATGGCTGCTGTGCCGGGCATCTGGCCGAGCCGTCCGCGCCGGTCATTGGTGCTCAACGCCTTTCGGCATCAAAGAAGTTCGGACTCCAACCGTTCGTCGAAGTCGCGCCGTGCCCTGTGATGTGCTCAACGCCTTTCGGCATCAAAGAAGTTCGGACCGCACCACTGGCAACTTACGAATGTCGTTGACGATAAGGCCGTTGGATTCACGGGGCTGTCGTGTGCGGATCAGAAATTGGAAATCAATTGCAGTCATTGTGGCTGGGTGGTGTTGGAATTGTCGGGAACGACAGGATTTGCGATTGCAGAAGTTCATTCACGGATCAAGCGACCTCGCTTTCTTGGGGAATTGCCGCCTGAGCGGGTAGTTACGTCGAGAACCCAATGATTGAAATCCGCCACGCCCACATCCGCGATCAGACAATTCGGTAGGTTGGTGGGGGACCGGACCACGAGGTTTGATCCCCGGTGGAGTGTTCCGGGATTTTCGCAGCACATTCCGAACACAATGGGATGACCAACAGGTCGTCTTCGTTGCTCATCAGTTGATGCAATTCCCAGTGTAGCTTCTCCAGGGCTTCGGGATCGAGTCGGCAACAGCGGGCTACATTTCACCGCAGCCGCAGTTGGGCGAAGACGCCGGGGCAGCCGGACCATTCTTTCTCCAGCAGTCGGACCTCCAGTTCGACCATGCGTGAGTACGCCAGCGATTGGCCGCTGTAGGGATGCTTGTACGATTCGGTCAGGCGTTCCTCGAAAAGCTGCAGAGCCTTCTTCCGGCCAGACTCGGTCAGCCAGATGTGATTGGGAAGCACCTGGAAGTCTTCGCCAACATTCCACTGGTTGCGGTTGATGCTGCCGATGAGCGGAATCTCCCACAGCGAGGTCCGAAACAATTCCATGACGTCGAGCACCAACGGCGGCGCGGCCGAGCGTGGTTGATGAAAGAAGCCGAACGCCGGCTCCAGCCCAACCGCCAGAATGCTGCGATGCACGACGGTGTAGATCAGTTCGTAGCCGTGGATCACAACCGCGTCGATCTCCTGAATCGGAATCTTCTGGCTCTCCTCTTCGCTGGTGACGACGAGCGTCTCGCTGCTGCGTCCGACGCGCGCTTTGTGCGAGACGACGTGCAACGTTTGCCGCTCGCGATTGGACGGGAACAGCCGGGGTCGAGTGACCTCTTCGACTTCCTCTTCGCTGGACGTCGTGCGATTTGTCCGTTCTTCTTCCGACGACGCGACAGAATGCGAGTCACGGAGTGACTCGCCTACTCGGTGCGACAGCCGCTCTTCTTCCGGCAGGCAGACGACATTCAGCGAGCAGCGTGGGCAGAGATTCTCGTTGTCGGTGACCGGCGGCCGTTGAGTCGTGCGTCGCAGTTCGCGAGCGCGATTGATCGCCTGCCGCAATTCCTCGCGAGCGACGTCATCGACGGTGACAAACGCCGTCACGTTGTCCGCGTGATACCGAATGCGAGCCTGCCGCACCGGCTCGCCGAACGCCTCGGCGAGCAACACGGCATACGCAATCGCCTGAATGCGATCGCTCGGCCAAGCCTGCGGCCGCTTGTCGTCACCGCGCCGGCAGCGGCCCTTCTTGTGCTCATACGCGACCCACTCGCCATCGCGCTTCCGCACGGCATCGACCTTCCCCTGAATCCCCCACTGCTCGCTGGCCACCTCGACCGACCGCTGCTCCGGCGTCTCATCCTCCTCCGAGACCACCTCATCATGCAGCCGCCGCCCGGCATAGACGTTGGCATTGGCCAGCCGAATCTCCTCGACCTCCTCCAAATAAAAGAGCCGCTCGCAATAGAGCAACGCATGCAACGCCATCACCCGAATCGGCGGCTCATCCTCACGCAACGTAGGCGAGTCGCTCCGCGACTCGCATTCC
>CAZPUJ010000794.1:0-21455 GCA_964589725.1 uncultured Planctomycetaceae bacterium | reverse complement strand
TGCTGAGCGTTCGCGGCCCGTAGCTTCAGAGCGCGGGAACCACCCCCGCGAGGGGGGTGGCGTTATTTCCAATCGCGGGCGAATTGCAGGGCGCGTTGGCGGACGGGTTCGCTGAGGGTCTGGTGCGCCGAGAGGGCGTCGAGCCATTCGGACTGGGGGTGGCCCTGCGCTCGCAGGAAGTGAAGCAGACTCAGGGCCTCACGCTCCGCTCGCAACGTCGGAGAAGAATGCACGAACGCCTCCGGGCTTGTCCCGGTGGTTCCCGCGCTCTGCAGCTACGGCGCGGAATGGCCGAAAGACTCCACGATCGAAGCGTTGCTGAGCGTTCGTGGCCCGTAGCTTCAGAGCGCGGGAACCACCCCCGCGAGGGGGGTGGCGTTATTTCCATTCGCGGGCGAATTGCAGGGCGCGTTGGCGGACGGGGGCGCTGAGGGTTTGGTCGGAGGAGATGGCGGCGAGCCATTCGGACTGGGCGCGGCCCTGGTCTCGCAGGGAGTGAATCAGACTCAGTGCCTCACGCTCCGCTCGCAACTCACGGTCGTCCAACGGCCGAACGTCCGGGGACTCCGGTTTCAGCACCCGCTGAATCTACGGATCACTTGGCCGATCACTGCTTTTCACTTCGTCAATCGCCGATCGCAACTCGCCTTCAAAAATACCCAAGCCATAGTCACCGCTTCTATACACGCAACTGTCCCCAAATAACGAAAACGAATTGTTGCTCATCGTCAACTTAAAATCTTTGCCGTCTGTGCTGTATTTCAAATGGTAGTTGTCAGCAGCAGTTCGCAGGGCGGGTCTAAGCGAGAAAAGCCAACCAAGATTGGCGAGGTATGTGCCGTGTTTGATCCGCCAACGTTCGATTTCGGGGACCGTTAACAGGAACTGTTCCTTGGCGAGGTCAAAGTTCCGATTTTCGAAGTAAGACCGCATCCAGATTGAGGGGAGGGTTCCAACAAAGAACGCGACGCCAAGTAACAAGCCTAATGTACCGTTCCGAATCCACGGTCGTACGTTTCCTGTAGCACTTGCAGAAAGAAAGAAGAGTCGAGCAACCAGAACCAAGATTAACGTAAATAGCGCGCTTTCGAGTTTTGGTTCTGGGGGCTCTGGTAAATAACGAGCCGTCAGTATTGGCACGGACATGGCGACGATTGCAGAAAACGACGTTCGGAGCGTCCGTTTATTTCTTCTAATAATGGCACATACAAGAGTGCTACATGTGACTATAAAGAAGATTGCGTAAAGAATCATGCCGACGATCATCTGTAGCACCTCGAACGCGGAAAAAGGCCAGCTTCCGTGATTGTGATATGCGACAACTGAAGTGACCGCGAGACCGAGAAAGCCCGCCGCGGCGAACGCCGCAGCCCGTAAATCGGCCGCAGTCAAGGATCCGACCACCGGGTTGCGTCGGCACCACTTGCTGGCTCGTTCCCATTGCGTGATGGGAGGGGTTTGGATTGGCTCGCCGTGGAGGAAGCGGTGGAGTTCTTGGGCGAGGGCGGCGGCGGTGGGGAAGCGGCGGGAAGGGTCTTTCTCCAGGCACTTCAGGCAAATCGTTTCGAGGCTGACCGGAACAGCGAGGTTCAAGCGGCGGGGCGCGATCGGGTCTTCCTTGAGTACCAGGTCACGAAGCAGAATCCATTTGTCGGTCGTGCAGGGAAAGGGGACGCGGCCGGTGAGCAACTCGTACAGAATGACTCCCACGGAGTAGATGTCCGAGGCCGGGCCGACCGCATGGCTGTCACGCCATTGTTCCGGAGACATGTACTCGGGTGTCCCCAGCAGCGTGTGGTCTTGAGTCATCGTGTACTCGGCCGGAGCGTCGCGTTTGGCCAAGCCGAAATCGGTGATGAAAGGCTTGTAGTGCCCCGATTCATCGGGGCTGTGAGGATCGACCCCATGAATGGGGTCACTACGAGCCATCAAAATGTTCGCCGGCTTCAAGTCGCGATGCACGATCCCCGCTCGATGCGCGGCGTCCAGAGCCTCGGCCACATGACCGCACAACTCCGCGGCATGTGTGAATGTGAAGACGTGCTCGGCGACCCGCATCTTCGCCAACAGCTTTTTGAGGTCGATGCCGTCGATCAACTCGTAAGCGATGGACAGCCGGCCTTGAATCTCCGCGAACTCATACGCCCGTACGACCGACGGATGCTGAAAATGCACCAGCGTCCGAGCCTCCCGCTCAAACCGCTGCCGAGCCTCTTTCGCGTTCGCTTCGTCTCCGGGCGTGACCTCCGCCTGAGAGCGCAAGAGTTTCAACGCCACGCTCCGGTGCAGCGTGGTATCGAACGCCTTCCAGACTTCGCCAAACGCGCCGCGACCCAGCAGAGATTGCAGTTCGTAACGTCCGAACATCCGCGTCGGTGCTGCCGCTGGCTCGGCCGGCTGAGCGGCGTTCGCGTCTGGCGGCGGAACTTCCACGGGACCACTCGTGTCGTGATCCGTCTGTGCCAGCTTGGCCATTTCTTCTGGCGACAGTTTCAACGTTGAAGCCAATGGCCGCTCAATCCTAGTGCCGCACGACGGACAGGTGACGTCGCTCTCTGGGGCGACGTCCACGACTTCGATGACGACTTGGCAATGAGGACAGCGGATTCGCGTCGCGCGAGCTTGCCGTAGAGCGGCTGCCGGCTGATCGTTAGACTGCTGTTCCGCACCGGCCACCTCACCCCTGACCTTCGCGTTCGGCGGCGAGCCGGGTTGAGACGATTTGGTCGCGGCGGCGATCACCTGACGGACCCATTCGTGATCGAGGAACTCGAATCGACCGAGATAGTCTTGCGTGGACAGTCCCTCACCGTGCCGGTGGCGATACACGACATCCAACCGAATCAGTTCGCGCAGCAAGACCGAACGACGCGGCTCGGAGGTCTGGCCGACGAAGTCTTCAATCCGCGCCGGCGGCCCGCCTTTCAGAGCTGCCCGCCACGCGGCTTCGAAGCGGTCGGCGATCTCGTCGACCCACGTGAGGATGGATTCCCCAAGCGTGTCGTCAGGATCAAGTCTGGGGTGCGGGTCGTCGTGCGCAGACATGGCTTGCTCAGTCATCGAAGTTCACGCTCCTGTCGCCCATCAGTTGCCATTGCGAGAGAATGATGACGTGGCCGATTGTACGGCTCCGATCTCGCGTCACAAGCAAACTGTGAAGTCGCGGATTACGCCGCCGTGGAATGGGTCAATCGCGCTCGTAGCGACCGGATTGATGCGGTCGAACCACTGACCCGATGAATCGCGTCACTACAAACTGACCCACTACCCACCGCGGTGGCCACGTGGCCTCCGATAAATTTTTCCGGATCGTCTGTCGCGATTAGGCGTGATCTGCGCTCGGTTTCGGCAAGCGGAGTCAATGACTCAGGCAGATTGGAGTGATGTGGTTGTGCCGATACTGGTGACGAACGGAGTGGGAGTGACTCTAATAGGCTCGAAAACTTGACTGAATCTCGGCTGACGGCGGCACGGTTCAGAAAAGATGCTCAGGCGAACGGCAGGACATATCGTACCCACGCCACCCCGCTCGTCGGGGTGGTTCCCGCGCTTCTGCGCTAGGTCGAACAGTAGTGCAGAAGCGCGGGAACCACTGGGCCAAGCCCAGTGGCGGGAAGATAACTCCTGCCGATCGCCTGACTGGCTCGCGAAAAGCTATCGAGCCGGCTCGACAGGTTTTCGTCGCCTCTCGAAAGGACACGCATGTCTTCCGAAACTCTGACGCTGCTGCTGGCTGGCGGAGTGGGCTCGCGGTTGCATCCGCTCACGGCCGATCGAGCCAAGCCGGCCGTGCCGTTTGGCGGCCGGTATCGCATCATCGACTTCACGCTCACGAACTGCTTGCACTCCGGCCTGCGTCGAGTGCTCGTCCTGACGCAGTACAAATCACATTCGTTGCAGAAGCATCTACGCGACGGGTGGAGCATCTTCAACCCAGAATGCGGCGAGTTCATCACGCCTGTGCCACCGCAGATGCGGACCGGCAACACGTGGTACACCGGCACTGGCGACGCGATATATCAAAATCTGTATTTGGTCGAACGGAGCGGCGCGCGGCATGTGCTGATCTTGTCCGGCGATCACATTTACCGCATGGATTACGCGGCATTACTCGACTTTCATCGTGAGATCGGGGCCGAGCTGACGATCTCGTGCATGAAGGTGCCGATCGACGAAGCGAAGGCGTTTGGCGTGATGTCAATTGACGAGCAGTCGCGAATCAAGCGCTTCCACGAAAAGCCCGCGAACCCGGAAGCCATGCCGGGCGAGCCGGACATGGCTCTCGCGTCGATGGGCATCTACGTCTTCGATCAGGAGCTGCTGTGCAATATGTTGCGCGCCGACCATGAACGAGAAGACTCGATTCACGACTTCGGCCGGGACATCATCCCCTCGATGATCGGCACACATCGCGTGTACGCCTACGAATTTGGGGGCCCGCGCGGTCGCGTCTCGCAAGACCGGTACTGGCGCGACGTCGGCACGATCGACGCCTATTACGAAGCAAACATGGACCTCTTGAAGCCAATTCCGCCCGTCGACCTGTATCAAAGCAACTGGCCGATCCGCACCTATCAAGCTCAACAGCCCCCGGCTCGCGTGGTGCTGGGCAGGTCGGGGCGCAACGGCGAGATTTCCAATTCATTACTCGCCGGCGGCGCAGTCATTGCCGGCGGTATCGTGCGGCACTCGATCTTGTCGAAGAGCGTCCGCGTCGAAGACAACGCCATCGTCGAGAATTCGATTCTGTTCGACGACGTCAGCGTGGGCGAAGGAGCGCAACTGCGTCGCTGCATCGTTGACAAATCGGTTCGCATTCCACCCGGTGAACGTCTTGGTTTCGACTTGGAGAGCGATCGCGCCCGCTTCACCGTCTCCGAGGAAGGCATCGTCGTGATTCCGCGCCTGTACCATTTCGAGAACGCCTTTGGCCCGCCTAAGGAATCGGCTCGGAATAGTTTCCCGACGTTGCCGAACTCGTAAGAGTTCACACCGAAGTCTCACGACTTCGGCTACGGAAGTTATCGCGTGCCGATTCTTTAGCCGGCCAGACGAAGGGCCAATTCTTCGGCCTTCACGGAGACAATTGCGATGCCCAACTTATCAGCGAGTTCGACGACTTCGGATGTGTCGAGCAGGATCGTCATTCCGGTCTCGATCGCGAGCACTCGACCGCCGGATTCTTGCATCGTCTGAATCGTCTGCAAACCAATCGTCGGCACATCGAATCGCATGTCTTGCCGCGGCTTGGCGACCTTGACGACGGTGAACCCGCCGCGCTTACAGAGTTCTCCCGCGCGGCGGATGCAGCGGTCGGTGCCTTCGATCGCCTCGACAGCGATCACCGCCAGGTCACAGACGACGACCGACTGGCCAATGTCCAGCCGACCCATTTCCTTGGCCATTTCCCAGCCGAAACGAATGTCGTTCCATTGGGCCGGAGACGGTTTGCGGCGAGTGAGAAATCCGTGTTTCACGAGCAACTCCGGACAGAAGTTCAGGGCCGATTCAAAACGAATATTGTCCCGCTCGAACTCTTTGATGACCGCCAGCAGGAGCGTGTCATCCTGTTTGTTTCCGATGTAATTGAACGCCATGCGCATCGTCCGCAAGTCGGGCATCAGCTTCAACCAATGCCACCGCTGAAAAAAAGCAATCTTCTCGACCTTGCCGGCCATCACGACAGTGTCGATTTTACGTCGCTGGAACAGCCGAATGGCTCGACCAATTCTGGCGAGCGGTGTCGTGTCGAAGCCGTCGCACAGTTCGATTAACTCTTCCGACACTAGCCCTTCGATACCGACACAGTAGACCGAATGCCCCTCGTTCCGAGCCGCCTTGGCGAACTCAATCGGAAACCGGCCCGCACCCGCCAGCAATCCGATCCGCTGACCGGAGACTGTGCCCATCAGTCGCAGCTTTGGCGGTGCAGATGTTGTCCATCCGTCGAGCGACATGAGGAACCTTGTGGAAGTTCACGGGACGAAAGTGAGCTAAACGGCGTTGCTGATTTCCGCCAACTGCTCGTGCAGCGCCGTCAGTTGTTGGGTCAGATCAGCCACTTGCCGTTCGAGCCGTTTGATGTGTTGACGCATCTCAGGAGCCTTTTGGATGGCCATCACGATCTTGAATTGCTCGTCGATCGGCCCGGCGGGTGTGCCAATATGCGTTTGCCCCTCGGGAACGTCCTTGTGGACGCCGGCTTTGGCTCCCAGAGTGCAGCCCGTGCCGAGATGCACATGGTCCGCGACCCCGACTTGCCCCGCGCAGCGGACGTAGTCGCCGGTCGTCACCGAACCGGCCAAGCCAACTTGCGAGACGAAGGCGTTGTGTTTTCCCAGCTCGCAGTTATGCGCGATCATCACGAGGTTATCGAGCTTCGTCCCTTCGCCGACGATCGTCGGGCCGATCATGCCACGATCGACCGTCGTGCACGCGCCGATCTCGACGTCGTCGCCGATCTGCACCGTGCCCAACTGCGGAATTTTGACGAATCTGCCTTGCTCGAAACGATAACCGAAGCCGTCCGCGCCGAGCACCGCGTTGGCATGAATGATCACTCGGTTGCCGACCGTGATATCAGGATACAGCACGGCGTGCGGATGAATCGCAGTTTGATCGCCGATCCGGCAACCGACTCCGATGGCGACGCCGGGATGAATGTCGCAACCGGCTCCGATTACGACGTCGGCGCCGATCACCGCGCCCGGGTGAATGTTCGTGTCCGGACCAATCGTGGCGGATGGGTCCACGTGAGCCTGCGACGAAATGCCGATCCGCGTCCGCGTTCGCTGCGGCCGGAAAAGCAAGATCGTTTCGATGAACGCTGCTTGTGGGTCCGCGGCGACGATAAACGTGACGCTGCGAAGCGCGGTCATCTGGCGAGCCGTGGGCAATCTCTCGGCATCCACTAGCACTGTGCCTGCCTGGCACTGACCGAGCTTCCGCAAATTGAGATCGTCCGCGACAAACGTGATGTCGTCGGAACCCGCCTTGAGCAACGCTTTCGCGTCGGCAATCTCTCGTTCGCCATCGCCGATTACTTCTCCCCCAAGCCGCGCGGCCAGTTGGTCCACGGTGATCATCATGCGGCATCCTTTCCGAATGGCTTTGCCAGCGTGAACAAAAAGTTCCGTCGGTGGCTGAAGTTCCTATGCCTCAGTAAGCTCGGCTCCGCCGACTCCTGCGACCGGCGGGTTTTTAGCCCGAACTTTTGCGATAAGGCAAGACCGGTCCGCGTCGCGGCAATCCAAAACTCGAAATCCGGAACTCGAAAGGACTTCCCTACCCGAAGCGATGGCGATGAATGGCTTTTCGAATTTCGGGCTTCGGATTTCGAGTTGTGAGAGCTCGCCCATGCCGCTCTTCGATTCTGGCTTCCTTAAGAAACTCGAATATCTGTCGCTGGTCTCGAAGCGGTTGTTCCGCGGATCGCTGCTGGCTCAGCGGCGGACGAAGCAACTGGGAAGCGGTCTCGAGTTTGCCGATCACCGTGAATACTCGCCCGGTGAGGACTTTCGCCACGTGGATTGGAACTTGTTCGCACGGCACGGCGATTTGTTGGTGAAACGGTTCCAAGAAGAGCAAGACCTGCATGTCTTTCTGTTTCTGGATTGCTCGCGAAGCATGATGTACGGCGCGCCGCCGAAGTTCGATCTGGCGCGGCAGGTGGTCGCGGCGTTGGCGTATGTTGCGCTTGCCGACCTTGATCGCGTCGCCGTGATCGCGTTCGCCAATGACCTGCTCGCCGAGTTTCCGTTGACTCGCGGCAAGGATCGCATCCTCACGCTGCTGAGGTTTCTGGAGGGACTTAAACCACATGGCGCAGACACTGACTTGGCTCGCGTGTTCACCGGCTTCACGCAGCGACCGCAGCGCCACGGACTGGCCGTGATCATCAGCGATCTCTTCGACACGCATGGCCATGAACGCGGCTTGGATTTGCTGCGCTATCGCGGTTACGAGCCGCATGTCATCCAACTATTCGATCGCTCCGAAGCCGAGCCTGAGCTGCTGGGAGAGCTCGAATTACTGGACATCGAATCGGGTGTGGGGCAAACGGTGACCGTCACTGAGACCGCGTTGAAACGCTACCGGTGCCTGTTCGATAATTTTCAAAATTCTGTTCGCGACTACTGCCGCCGCTACGGAATTGGCTGCACACAGACGTCGTGCGATGTTCCGTTTGATGAACTAATGCTGCGCATGATGCGATCGGCGGGCTAATCCTCAAACAATCGAAGTCCTGCACCCCCACCGACCTTGTGTCGGTGGCTCGCGGGTTTTTGCACTACCGTCCAGATCACACAAAAGCCCGTGGTCCGTAGTGCAAAAACCCGCGAGCCACTGGGGCAAGCCCAGTGGGGTCGCTTGTTCGAGGGCTCATCTGAAACTGACGACGGGAAGCTGATGACGAATCCGACCGCACTCCTCTGGCTGGGACTAATCGTTCCGGTCGTGATCTTTTACGTTTTGAAGATCCGGCTGCGGCGCGTGCCGGTATCGACGATCTTGTTCTGGCGGCAGATATACGATGAGCACCAGCCGAGATCGCTGTGGCGTCGCTTGCGGCACTGGCTGTCGCTGCTCATCCAAATCTTACTGGTGTGCTTGTTGGTGTTCGCCTTGACCGATCCCCAGTTTGCTTGGGACAACCGACCGGCGCGGTGCCTCGTGCTGATCTTGGACAACTCGGCCAGCATGAACGCGACCGACGTAATCCCGAGTCGTTTGTCACAAGCGAAAGAGTCGGCAAACCTAACCATCGGTGCCATGCGGTTTCGCGACGAGATAGCCGTGGTGACGGCGGGCGGACGGCCACAGGTCACCTGCGGGTTTTCGAGCCATCGTCGTCAATTGGCCAACGCGGTGGACAGCATCACGGCCACCGATAGTCCGACGCATGTGGCTGACGCCGTGGAGTTGGCTCGACGGTTGCTCGGCCAACGCGACGACGAACACCGTCGCGAAATTTTCGTGTTGACGGATGGTGGCCTCGACACAGCCCATAGAGAAGGCAGTTCAGTCGCGCCAAAAAATCAGGCGACTGAACGCGCTCAGCCCGAACTGTTTGTACGACGATTCGGCACCTCCTCCACCGGGAACGTCGGGATCACGCGCTTTCAGGTGCGGCGCAGTCTGATCGATCTGCTGGGTTACGAGATTCTGGTCGAAGTGACGAACCTCTCGGACGAGCCGATTGAATGCCGATTGGAGATCGACCTCAACCAGGATTTGGTCGACGTGGTTCCGCTCCAACTGACATCAGAGCAGCGTTGGAGTCAGACGTTGGTAAAGTCCTCGGCCGACGGCGGATTGTTGGTCGCGAAGCTCGATCGCGCGGATGCGCTTGCCGCCGACAATTCGGCGTGGGCCGTGTTGCCACGACGTGATCCTCTGCCCGTCACGTTGGTCACGGAGGGAAATCTCTTCTTGCAAAAGGTATTCGAATCTCATCCGCTGGTGCGGCTGACAATCGTGGAGCCTGCCGCTTGGAAGCCGGAAATCGGCGGCATGTTGACTGTCTTTCATCGGTTCTTACCGCAGCGCTTGCCCGCCGGTTCGGTGCTGTTCATTGATCCGCGAGAGAGTTGTGATCTGTGGCACCTGGGCGAGTCGTTGCCAGGTCTGATCGTGGGCCGACAAGCAAGCGACTCGCCGCTGATGGCTCACGTGCGGTTGGATAACGTGCTGATGAGGGAAGCTCGCCAATTAACCTTGTCATCGACCGACGGCGTCCATGTGCTGGCAGCCTCCGTTTCGGGCGATCCACTGCTGCTGAGCATCGAGCGTTCTGGAACGAAGTCGCTGGTGCTGACGGTCAACTTGGACGAGGGAGACCTGCCGCTGCGAACGGCGTTCCCGATCTTGATGACGAACGCTCTCACGTGGTTCACCGACCTTCGCGGTGAGCTGCGCGAGACGATTTCGACCGGCACCACGACGGAAGTCGAACTGCCGGCGCTGCGCAAATCCGTCGGTGCCGACGCACCTTCGGAAACTGTCGGAGCTTTCGATCAGAGGTTGTGGTTGCAAGCTCCCGATGGCCGGCGTCAGCCGTTGCCAAACCACGCCCAGCGGTTGACGTTGGGGCCGTTCGACCAGTGCGGCTTGTGGAGCCTCGTGGTCGCTTCGTCGCGGAAGGCGGAACCGAAACTTAGCCAATCATCCGAGCCTTTCGCGACGGTCTTGCTGGAACTCGCGTGTAACTTGGCCAACCACAGTGAGTCCGAGTTGCGACTCAAAAACTTCGAGTTAACCAACGGTTCAACGGCTCCACTCACGACAAGCACTTGGGACAATCGACCTGTTTGGTTTGCGTTGGTACTGCTGGCTTGGCTGCTGCTGGCTCTGGAATGGTGGGCCTATCAGCGGCGGTGGATCGCGTGAGGCGGCGGCCCGCGTCACGAGGAGCAGACCGCGATCTTCGAACTGTAATAGTGGCACAAGGCCACGGCAAAGGCATCGGACACGTCGTGAGGTTCGAGCAGTTGGTCCAAGCCCAATTCGGTCTTGATAGCTCGCTGGACCTGGTCCTTCGTGGCCTTGCCGCTGCCGGTTAACAGCCGCTTGATCTGCGTCGGCGTGTAATGCACAACTGGCACACCGCAACTCACAGACGTGGCGAGAATGGCTCCGCGCGCGTGAGCCATCAACAGCGCGGATTTGGGATTGCGGACCAGTGAGAAGACCTGCTCGATAGCCAGTACGTTCGGTCGAAACTCGTCCAGAATTTCGCGCAGACCCGCGGAAATCTCATGCACACGATCCGCCAACGAACACCCGCGCGTGGAGCGGATCAAGCCTCCTTCGCACAACACCGGCCCGCGCGGAGAACGTTCCAATAGCGCATACCCCGTCCGATTCAGTCCGGGGTCGATGCCGAGATAGCGGACCAGGGTACTCATCCGTGAGCCTATCCTTGTTGGTATCTTTGCCGCGCGCCGTTGCGTTCGGTCGCAGTGACGTACCGCCGTCAGAGCGGCCAACGACCAGGCCATTGTTTGGTCCGGCGTCAGTAGGCAGCGCCACCAGAACCCCCGCCTCGCACGGGCTTCACACCCTTCCCTTTGGCACTGGCCTTGCCGCCGCTGGATCCGGGAGGCGACTTCTTGGTGGGATTCATGGCGCCCATCGTCGCTCCATAACCCGCACCGGCGGCAGTGGCGTCGGTGCTACCGCTACCGGAAGCGCCGCGGAGCCTTTGGGCCATTTTGTCAAGAGCGCTGCCGCCTCCCTGCGGCTGTTCCTTGTCCTTGAGGTGCTTCCATAGTTCGCTCTGATCCTTGATCGACCGTTCGGACTGTTTCAGTTCATCGGTCGTCGATTTCGGATCGAGCGTCACCAACTGGCCGTAGCGATCGACCAGCAGGGCCTTGTCGACCGTGCCCAAGTTCTTCAACTTCTTGACGTCGACTTTCAGATCCGCATGCTCAACCGGGTCAAGTTCAGGAAACGGCGCGGCGACGATGTCCGTCAGCACGCTGCCGGTGAAGACGGACACGTCTTCCTCGTGGAAACTGTCGGCCGCCGGACGCAGCACTTGGGTCTTGAGTCGACCGCCGACGAATTGGCCAAGCTGCAGCGAGTCCGTTTTCGCCAAGATGTTCGTGCCGGCGTCGGAGAACCACTGGAAGATGTCAAATTTGGCGGACGGTAATACCGTTCCCGCTTCAGGGCGGGCGCGATCGGCCTTGGCCAAGAAAACCTTCTGCTCCTCGGGGACGACTACCGGCGTGGTCGGCTCGCTCCAAGGAGTTGTCCGTTGTTCGCCTTCCGCGTATGCCGCATCGACCAGTTCCTCGACCGGCCGCTTGAAGTTGGGGTTCCGCAGCACAAAACGGACGCGGTAGCGATAGGCATTGCCTGGCGCGACATCGAAGTCGAAATAGCGAAAGAGCAGATACTTGGTGACACGCGCATTGGTGCTCTGCATCTGGTTTCCGAAGTTTGTCATGGCGTCATTTCCGCCTCTCCCCGCATTGGCACTCTCGGCGGCGCCAATGCCTTTCGCCATTTCCGCCATGATGCTTGACGTTCCTCCACCGCCGAAGCCCATTTGATTGCGAATGCCGCGAACGTCGTGTTGCTTGGCCGTAAAACCGCCTTTTTTCCCCTTTTCTTCAAGTTTTTTTGTTTCCGCCTCTTCGATCAACCTCTTACTGATTTGCTCCTGCGCCTGCGCCTGTTCCAATTTGAGCTGCTTGATTTTCGGGTGCGACGCGAAACGTTCCCAGGTTCCGGCGATGCGGCGCGGCAACGGCATTGTGAAGACGGCGTCGGTCCAGGCCTGATCGACCAGTTCGGTGTCGAAGTCGACGCGATCCAGGACTTCCATCGCAACGTTGATATCCACTCCTTCCCACTTGCCGGACCACGGATCATTGCCCGCGACGGCGACCTGCCGCTGGAGTTCGAAGTCCTGGAACTCGACCAATTCGGCCGCTTTGTTGGTCGATTCGTGCATGGCCTTCACAAACTCGTCGATCTGATCCTTCAATGGGAACAGCGACCGCACGGCGACGAAGCGCTGGCCTCGGGCATTGATTCCTTGGTTCGTCCCCATCCTTGTGCCTGCACCGCCGCCCATAGGCGTCGCTTCATACGCGGAACCCTTTGCGGAACCCGCGAGAGGAGTTTTTGAAGCACTGCCGCGGCCCACCGCACGCGGGTCCAATTCACCGCTACTGGGACGGCGCGGCTTGTTGTCGTCATCCGAATCCGCCGCTTTCGACGGGGCGGCACCATCCGGCGACTCGTCCCCCTTAACCAACATTTCGTTCTGCGTTTCCGGCGGAAGCTCTTGCATTATGAACCGACCGAACGTCGCGACGGACTCAAGCGCGGCCAACAGTCTTGGTTCTTTGACCCGTTCTTGCTGCGGGTACATCGGCCAGACCCAGTTGGTCTGGTAGTCGAACCGACCTGGCTCTTCTAACGGCGAATGCAACTGCTGCACGGCGAGGTGAATATCACGTGCCGATCTAAATTCCTTCTGACGCTCCGCCGAAAAATCGGAGGCCTTGATGTTGTCCTCGCCTTCTTTGATCTTCTTCAGGAATTCCTCCGGCATCTTGTCGTAGCGGCTCCAGCTTGTCCCGGCCAACGAGATTAAGACAAACAGGCCCACCAAGCCCAACAGGCCCTTCTCGCCGTGATCAATGGCAAGCTGCTTGTAGTTCAGCTCTTTGAGCTTCGCGATGAGGTTCTTCATGTCAGACCTCCCGAAAAAAGGCGGAGGAAACTCGTGGAAAATGCTTTCATCAATCGTTCACTGAGACAATCATCCCGACGACGATTTTTCCGAGGCGTCGTCCGCCGGAGTGGTTGGTTTCGCCGGCGATTCGTCCGTAGCGTCGTCGGCATTTTTCGACTTTGGCGGTTCCGCACCGTTCGTTTTTTCAATCGGGTTCGTTTTTTCAACCGGGTTCGTTTCTTCAACCGGCAGCGAGCGATCAGTGGCTGGTTTGTTATCGCTATCGTCCGTTGACGGATCGGTCGTCGGTTCAACGGGCAGTTTCGCCGCCTCCGCGGGAGTGGTCGTGGCAACGTCGCCCTCAATCGGAGCCGAAGTGTCGCTCGGCGTCGCGTTCGGGGCCGCCTGATTGGGATCGGCCGCCGGTGGGCGATAAAGGGTCCAGACACCAAGAATCGCCACCGAAGCCAAATTGGGATCAGCCATCGCCGATTGAGCCGTCGTAGGATTGGTTCCAGGCTTAACACTGCCGCTCGTCGGCGAAGCCGCAAGGGGGCTCGTCGATTCACCTGTGGCAGTGACCCCACCCTCGGCCGGAAATGCTCCGAATCCCTTCGTTCCACCACTCCCCGGAAATGCCTGCCCGGCCATCCCGCTTCCCGAGGTCATGCCGGCTCCGGTATCCGTGTACCACACCTGATGCACGCGCACGATTTCGACCGGGAACGGAGAATTCATCAACTCGGTCAACAGTTCCGGAACTTTGCGATGATCCATCACCAGCTTGATGTAAAACCCGCGCTGCTTGAACGGCCGAGTCTCGTCGTCGTCGACGTACCGTTTCAAATCCGACTTCGTCGCGCCGCCCCCGCCTGGACTAGGGCCTGTGGGACCACCTTCGGCAAGAGGTCCGCCGCCAAACGCAGGTTTCGCGGCACCACCACCGCCCCCAGCCTCTTGCGCGACCACGAACTCCTCTGCCAACGCGATTTCCACTGAGCCGCTGGCGGTGCTGGTTTCCGATCTTTTCCCAGAAAAGCCGGCCATTGCCGTGAATTGTCCACCGTCCCCAGGCGCACTGGTTGACTGTGCCGTTCCGGAATCGCCGACGACTCTGGTTCCGCTGAACAAAAGGATCTTCCCCAGTTGCTTGATGAACGCGTCCATCTGCGACTGCGAATTGGCATTCACACGAGCGACCGCGCCGAGCAGTTCTGTCTGCAACCAGATGTCCTCTTGACAGGCCCAAATCTCGTCAAAAGTCGGAGCGATATTCTCCCACCGCGACGGATTCACCTGATGCAGGTCGTTCAGGTTGAACGCAATCTTGCGGCGTTTATCCGAGTCGCGGAGGTTGCCTTTCACGTCATCCAATGGATCGACGATCTCCCAAAGTCGACGAATCTCCGGCGGGTAATCGTGGATGTACTTGTACGGCACATCGGTGCCACCCTGCTCCGCCGAGACCTGCTTGAAATACAACGCGTTCTTCATCACTCCGGCGATGTCCTGTGGCCAGCGCTGGCGATTCTTCTGTGCCAGCCAAAGATCATTGTTCGCACGGATGTTGGCGAGCTTTTCCGCCTCGTTCACCGCGTTCAGCTTGTTGGTCCACTGATCGTTCGGACAATCGACACCCGTCGGAATTGCCTTGTAGACGCCTTCCAACTTCGCCCAACGATCCGCAATCTCCACCGCGAGTTCTCCCGTGGTCATGAAATATCCGACGACGGGCAGGATCAGCGCAAGACCGAACAAAAACCAGAACTTGTGGGCGAGGATCGGCTTGAGTTTGTCCATGACAACCTCGATCAATCGAAGGAATTCGTCCGTTTTCGTCACGGGCCTGACGACACGTCAGACGTGATCCGTTGTTTCGTCTAGGGATATTTATGTCATCATTTCATCGGCATCGGCGTCGCGGACGGTTGGGTGACCGGAGCATTCGCGGGCGTTGCGTTCTCAGGCTGTCCTGTCACCGGTGCTGCCGCGGTGTTTGGATTCGACAGATTCGCAGTGGCATTGTTTCCCGTCGGCCTCAGAGGATCGTCTTTCACCCGTTTGGCCACCGGAGTCGGAATCCACACAAACTGGATCGTGAAGTCGGTCCGGTCGATCATCTTCCTCTCGGACTCTTCTCCATCTTTTTTCTGGATATCTGACGCCCCTGGCTGCACGGACGACCCAGTCGGCATCGGGTTTCGAAAACGGCCCGCGGCTGGTTTCGTGGTTCCTCGTCTCGCCTTCGGGCCCTTTGGGTAGTACTCCTGCTTCTGGTACAGCTTCTGGGTAACGACGCAGGCGTGCGAGATTCCGAGTTTTCGCACGGGAATGGGTTGCGAGGTTCCCTGCTGCCGCATCTCAAAGGAATTCAGGTTCCGCACCAGGGTGTGATTGACGAACGCGATGCTCTGCTGCTGGGGATCTTTGGGATCGTGGCGGAAATGCTCGCAGACGAGCGTGAAGATGTAACCCGCCCCGGACGGGCCTTTCTCTTTGTCGCCCGCCAGCATCCCTCTAAACGCCGGCTCATTGTTGGTTTTGATGTCGTCATACCACTTGCCGACGTCCGCATATTTCTTCGTCGAGACACTCTTGACATTCACGCGGTTCTTGAGCGTGATGTCTTCGACGTCTTGCTGGTCAGCGACGTCGCGCGGCACGCATTCATTGATGGCTCGATAGACCTCCAGCCACAGCTCGCGCACGCCCAGATTCGTGACCAGCTTGTCACCGGCGTCCTTGAGTTTAACGTTTTCGTCCTTCGCTTTGTTGAAGTTATCTTTGTGCCCTTTCTCAAGCGTTTGCAGTTTCGTGACGTTCGTTTCGGCGTCGCTAAACCGCCCCGAACTGACGGAGTTCGCCACGTTGCTGTAACCCGCCGTCGACATCGCCAACCCGGCCAACAAGCTGGCGGCCGCGGTGACAGCCCACGGTTTCTTACGACGAATCTTCCGCGCGAACGCAATCTCCTTCGGCAACAGCGTCGTGTGAATGCGTGTCTGCTGCAGAGCTTGCAACGCTAAACCATAGGCGACCGAGAAACTCAGCACGTTCTCTTGGAAGAGCGGCGCGTTGAGCACCGCGTCGCCGACCACCGCTTGAAACGTTTCGACTCGCTCGACTTCGTACTGCAAGTTCTGCTGCAAGAACTTTTGCAGCCCCGCCAGCTTGAACCCGTTCCCCGCACCAACGACCTTCGTGATCTTGGCCTCACGGTTGACGCTCGAAAAGTATCCGATCGAACGCTGAATTTCAGCGACATAATCGTTGAACACAGGCCGCAATGCTTGAAATACGGCCCGAGGATCGGGAGCTTTCGTAGCGTTGCACTTCAAATGCTCGGCCTTCGCAAAGGTCAGCTTCATTTCCTTGGTCAACGCCCGAGTGAAATGGTTACCGCCGATCGGCACATTGCGAATCCAAATCTTGTTGCCGTTGGTCACCAACAGCGTCGTGTTGTCCGTCCCCATGTCGAGAACGATCATAAAGTCGGTGTCGCCTTCGAGTATTTGCCCCGGACGCAAACCGATTTGGTCGTAGCACAGGAAGTTGTACAGAGCCAGCGGCGCGAGCTGGATCAGTTCGATCTCGATTTTCTGCGCGAGGAACGGCATCAGTGCCCCATGAATGCCTTCCTTCTTCATGGCGAACAGACCGACCTCGGCGCCGAGCATGTAGCCACTCTCTTCGACGCCGCCACCCAACGTCTGATAGTCCCAAATCACGTCTTCCAAAGCGAACGGGATCTGCTGCTTGGCCTCATACCTGACGATCTCGTCGACCTTGCTGGATTCGACGGGCGGCAACTGAATGAATCGCGTCAACGCCGACTGGCCGGGAACGCTGATCGCGATCAGGTCACCTTTCGTGTCGTTGCGCGACAAAAACGTGGTCAACGCCGTGTTGATCAGGTCGTCAGGCACGGCGTCAGGTTGGCTGAGAATCTTCGCGTGCGGGATGTAGTCGAATGCCACCGCGATGACCTGACTGGCCGCCTCGGCGTACCGCAGGCGAATCGCTTTCATCCCTGCTTGACCAATATCAATGCCCCAAACGGCTTGGCTGTCCGCCATACAACGTCACCTTGTGCAATGAATGAGTTTTCAAAAGACTATCAGAGCGATTTCCAGCCCGTCAACCAAGAACCTTATGCGCACAGGCCTTCCGAATAAAGCCGTCAGACAAAAGACCGTGGCCACTGGTTCCCGAGAATTCCCGAAAGTCCTCAAAACTGGCAAAACGGCATCGCCATGTCGTCGTCCGATGTAGGACGTTGCCGGTGTCTTCTAGCCTTCCGTCCAAGACTGGCGTCAATTGTTTCACGGCTGGCTAATTCTTCAATCTGCATCTTGGTTGAAATACAAGCCCGAAGCGCAAGCGAGGGATTTCTGCGGATTCCCTCACTTGTGCTTCGTGCTTATATGCCTCCACAGACCACGCAACCGGACCAATTAGCCGGCCGTGTCAATAGCTTCGGCCACGCAACCATTTCGACCGCAGACAGGTTAACATGCGGGTCCCCTGCTCCGACCAACCATCGAGAACAACGCTCCCGATCCCTCAAACCATGACGCTCAACGACGTTGTCATCCTGATCCCCAGCCACAGCCTCGAGGACTTTCCGACCGACTTGGGTGAAAAGCCGGCCGAGGGATTGCTCAACGCCTTTGCCGTTGCGTGGCATCCGTGGGTGTTGGCGCAGACTCGTTCTTTGCCTGGGTGGCATCGAGCCGATTCTCCGCCCGAGCCGATCGCCAACCGGCTGATCATCGTTCCGACCGCATGCGAAGACCGTCTCCCGGGGGACTGGGTTTCCCGTCAACGCGAAGCCGGTTCGAGAGTGGTGACCGGAGTGACTCGTCGCGACGAGCTGCTACAACAAATGTTCGCGTCTTGCCCAACGTCCGCGACCGACCTCAAAATCCAAGAGGCAACCCCGCCAACCGAGACAAACTCGACGGGCGGCGAAGAAACCTCACCAGTGGCAACGTCGCCCGATCATTTGGACCAAGAGCTGGTCGCCGACTTCCTGGCGTTGGGCACGACGTACCTGTTGGTCCAATTGTTGTCACGGCAGATGCACTACTTCGGCGAGATCGACGAGATGCGACTGAGGCGCGAAGCGGTCGCGGCCGCAGAGGCCTTGGTCGGCGGACGACTCGATGACGTCAGGCTCCGATTGTCCGCTTGCTTCGAGGCGTTGCATGAAGCTCGAGAGCGATACTACCCGACCGATTCGTATTTGATCGACCTATGCTTGCTCGTCCCGACGATGGTCAACGACAGCCTGACGCAAGTGCTGTCGGACACGAAGCCGGTTTGTTTCCTGCTGACCGCCAGTGACGCCGAGGAAATCGCGCGTGATAAGCCCGAAATCGCGAAGTTGCTGCGTGAGGCCTGTTTGCGCGAGTCCGCCGAAATCATCGGCGGCGAGTGGCGTGAGGTGCCGTCGCCGATCATGCCGCTCGAATCAGTCTTGTTCGACATCCGCAAAGGTCAACAGACGCTTCGACACCTGTTCCGCCGCGAGCCGACGACGTGGGGTCGTCGCCGTTTCGGATTGTCTCCGCTCGTCCCGTTGCTAGCGACACGCTGCGGCTACTCGGCCGCGATGCACTTCCTGCTCGACGACGGCATCTATCCCGACTCCGAATCCAGCCGCATGCGTTGGGAAGGTTGTGACGGCACGACGATCGACGCGATCTCACGCTTGCCGCTCGCGGCGGAAAGTGCAACCAGCTTCTTGCGACTTCCGCAACGACTGTCCGAAACCATGCAACAGGATCAGGGAGCCGGCCTGATTCTCGCCCGTTGGCCCGACGTGAAGAATGTCTTTTTCCACGACTTGGTGCGCGGACAGAAATACTCACCAGTATTCGGTCGTTTCGTCACCTTGCGAGAATTCTTCGAACGGACTGACTCGCCGATGCGGCACTCGAAGTATGAGGCGGGCGAATACCTCGCCCCGTTCCTCACCCGTTCCGTCGCCGCGCGAGAACACAATCCGATCAGCCGCTTCGTCGAGCATTTCGCCCGGCGACAACGATTCGATTCAGCCACTTGGCTGCGAGACGTCGCGGCCGCGCTGCGCGGCCGCCGACTCCACGAAGTCACGAACGACTCCCTCGAGCAATCCATCGAAGCCGCCGGGCCGGACGCGATCGAAGACACGAGTGCCACGACCAATGCGAGCGGCAGCGAACATGCGGACTTTGCTCCCTCTCCCTCCCGAAGCGAGGGCTGGGGAGAGGGATCGCCAGAGTCTGTGCCGCTCCCGAGACCATCTCTGCAATCACAAGCTAACGCCGCCGTCATCGCGCTCACCGACTCCGCACAGCGCCAACTCGCCGACACGATCTTGCACGGCACCGTCGAAAAAACGCCCGGAATGCTGATTCTCAATCCGCTCAGCTTCACTCGCCGAGTCCCCGTGACCTTGCCGACCAATTTGCCGCTACCCGCGATCAAGGGAGCTGCGAAAGGAGTCCATCAAAGCGTAGCCGCCGGCCCTGTGCCAGCCCGCACCAACAACGCGTCAGCAGGCGATGCCGCCTCGGTCACAAGGGCCGACGCGACAATCTTGGTCGAAGTGCCGGGCTGTGGTTTCGTCTGGCTGCCCGCGCCGCAGAGCGGAACCAACGCGGTCAATCAAGATGCGGACGCGAACATCAAGACGCCGCTCGTCGAAAACAACGTCCTGCGGAATGAATTTTTCGAGGTCCACATCAATCCTGAAACTGGCGGCATCCAGCGACTCAAAGAATACGGCCGCAAGCCGAATCGGCTCAGCCAGCAACTGGCCTTTCGGTTTCCGCGAGAGCGGATCGTGACCGTCAGCGATGACGACCACACCTTCAAGGAGAAGACGGTTTACTCGGAGACTCACGGTCGCGGCATCGAGGTCATCAGCCGCGGCCCGTATTACGGCGAGATCCGAACCGCAGGCGACATTGTTGATCAAAAAACGAACGCCGTGCTGGCCACATTTCGGCAGACCTTCCGGCTGTGGCGAGGACGACGAATCCTCGATATCGACAGTGAATTGGACAACGTCAAGATGCCCGACGGCGATCCGTGGTCAAACTACTTTGGCGTACGCTGGGCGTGGGCGGACACCACCGCGGCATTGACTCGATCCGTCTTGGGGACTGCTCAGCCGATCGGGCAAGATCGCTTCGATAGCCCGTACTACTTCGAGATCGCCGACAGCGACACGCGTACTACGATCATTCATCACGGCGTGCCGTTTCATCGCAAGACCGGCCGCCGTATGCTCGATACTTTGTTGATCGTCGAAGGTGAAACTCGTCGGCGGTTCCGTTTTTCAATCGCAGTCGAGCGGCCGTATCCGCTGCAAGCGGCGCTCGACGCGATGTGTCCGGCTTTCGTCGTGCCGACGGAAGTCGGGCCGCCCCGTTGTGGCACGACCGGCTGGTTCTTTCACGTCGATGCTCCAAATGTGCAACTCACGCGGCTCACCGACTTGATGGACGAACCGCGCGCCGACCGCGAATCATGGGAGCTTGACGAATCCGACGGCTTACCTGTCGGCAGCGGTTTCGCAGTACGCTTGCAAGAAACGGAAGGACATCGACAAAGTGTCGCCCTACGATGCTTTCGAACTCCATTGCAGGCGCGGCAGCGAGACTTCGTCGGCCGTACGATCGGCAAGCCGACGATTGATGGCGACGTCGTGCGATTGGAACTGAATCCATTCGAGATCAGCGACGTCGAACTTCGATTCGATCGGCCGCCGGTGGACGTCAACTCGACGAACTCTTCGGCAACGATCGACTCAACTCCAAACGTCTAGGGCTATCGGCGCAGACTGCGGAAAGAGAGCAAACAATGATTGTGACGATCGACGGCCCGGCCGGATCAGGAAAGAGCACAGCGGCTCGCGGGCTGGCGCGGCGGTTGCAGTTTGATTTCCTCGACACAGGTGCGATGTATCGCGCCGTGGCGTGGCGTTGTTTGCAAGCAGGGATCGATCTACATGACGAATCCGCGGTCGCCGCCTGCGCCGCCGCGATGCAACTGCGGCTCGATGAACACCACGTCATCGTCGATGGACAGGACGTCACGTCGGCGATCCGCCATCCTGAAGTGTCGCACGGCTCTTCGATCGTGGCGTCGAATCCGGCCGTGCGGCGTGAACTGGCGGCTCGGCAGCGCGAGTACGCCGAGGGCCGCAATGTCGTGACCGAAGGACGCGACCAAGGAACCGCCGTCTTCCCGAACGCCGAGTGCAAGTTCT
>CAZPUJ010000793.1:0-2670 GCA_964589725.1 uncultured Planctomycetaceae bacterium | reverse complement strand
GTGTTAGGAACCAATCGCCCGCGCGGTCGGCCCAAGTTCCAAGACAATGGTTCCTGACACCTTTTCCGACCTTCGATGGCTTAGCAACTACTACAAGCGCGACGTGCCGCCAAACGACCAAGTTAAGTTGCGGGCCGGCTGCAAGGAACGTGATGTCACGGAAAACCGTGATCCCGTCTTATTCATCCTTCCCTTTGATCGTTGCGCCGGTTTCTCGGCGGGCGAGACGTGAGGTTGGGACGAGGAGTCGGCGCGGAGGGCCCCCTGACCCCCAGTGGCTTGCGTCGAGTTGAGTCCAGAAGTTGGCGTGCGATAAGGTCGCGACGTCAGGAGCGTCGCACCTCGTGCAAGAAGGCGTGCCGTGGCGGCGGCAGCCAGGCGCGGACTCGCGCGCCTTGCGGCAGAGGAAATCGCGGGGGGAGTTTCCAGCGGTTCAGGCAGGCGATGAGTTGCTCCCAGAAGGGAGCCACCACCCGCGCCACCTGCAGCACCAAGCGCCGCGCGTGCTTCACGACCCGCCCGCCGGCTTTCAGAACATCGCGTTGAAAGCGACCAAGATCGCAGCAACTCCCAGCCGCCGCTTCGTACTCGATCCGCAGCGTCGACGCCAGGTTGAAGGCCAAGAGCGACAACCGCAACAGCGCTTCATTGGCCTGAAAATCGTCGTGCGAAAGATGCGGCCGGATCGCTTGCTGAAACTCGCCGAGGCGATCCTCGAAGGTGCCGCGTCGGCGATAATGCGCGAGCGCTGCCGGACCGTCCAGTTCCTCGCGCTTCCAACCCGTCACCAGAAAGAAATAGTCTGGCAGGAGGTTCAGTTGCCCCGTTTTCGGATCGGGCCGATCAATGATCACCAACAGCAAACGCTGCGGATGCTTCCAGGACTCGGGTTGATGCCAACCCAGTTCGATGACCTCTTCATAGCCGCCCTTCGGGGGACGTCCAACGGGCCGCCAGAGATGCGGCGCGGCCAGTCGATCGAGCACCGGATTGTTTTTGAGCCGCCCGAGAAAACGCAACTTTTCGTCGGTCAGAAAGTCCAGCGTCGCGCCGTCCGTATAGCCGGCGTCGATGCGGAAGTCGAGGACGTGTCCCAGCCCCCGTGCCTTGCGGACGACCTCCTCCAAGAACCGCTTCACGCCCTGCGCCGTGTGGACTTGCCCTTGCCGCAGGAGGGCATGCACAAACCCGTTTCCCAGGCGCTGCCCCTCTTGCATGCTGTCATAGCCGCCGGCCACCGAGTAACTGGCCACCAGGGGATGATAGACCGTCTCTTGGTAGTACCCGTTGTAAGCGGCGCCAGGCTGCTGCCCATGCACCAGGATCGGAAAGCTGTCGACGTCGATGGTCACCTTACGCGCGGCGTGGTCGCCGCCCGTGGCCCGCAGATGACGTTCGCAAGCTGCGCTCAGCGAGTCGCGCAGCGCCGCTCGGTTGCCGGAAGTGCTGGTGAGGATGTCGATCAACCGAGACTGCGTGGGCTGACTGGCCAGACGTTCGTCGAGCGGTTGTTCGCCGGGACGGTCCCAGGCGGCCAGCTTCATGGCCGGATCGTGGGCCAAACGATCCGCGTCGTCTTGGGCGGAGTAGCCCTGGGCCAGGGCGTACACCCGTTCGCGCAGGAGTTCGACCAGTTGATAGCGGATCAAGTCCTGCCGGCGGGGGTCGACGAGTCGCTGGGCCAACGACTCCGTTAATCCCAAGCGATGGTCGGCTTCGCGCAGCAAGAGGAAGCCCGCATCCGAAGTGATCCGCTCGTCGCTCGCGAGGACCTTGACCGTACGATTGAAACTCGGCTCAAATAACCATTCCTTCGCTTCACCCATCGCGTGATCTCCTGGCAGCTCATGGAATCCGTTCAGACCCCATGAAACACCGGGTATCACGCGATGTTTTCAATTTTTCATAAACGGCAGGATGAATAAGACGGGCTTAACTGACTGAGAAGATTGTTTCCCTTTGGGTTGCCGAAGTGAAGGCTAGCAGCGAAAGATTTCCGTGAGTGGTTGGTCAGGATTATTTTCTCACGGAGGCTAGCATGGCGCGGTGTAGATTGGCTTTGGTGGAGTGCTTTTCGGAAATTGTGGATCCGCGAATCGAGCGTACCAAGCGACATTTACTGAGCGATATTTTGACGCTCGCGGTGTTGGCCGTCATCGCTGGAGCTGAGGGGTGGGAGGACATCGAAGAATTTGGCCGCAGCAAGCACGGGTGGCTGAAGCAATACTTGTCGCTCCCTCACGGCATTCCCTCCCACGACACGATCAGCCGCGTGTTCCGCAAGTTGAAGCCGAACGAGTTCAATGCCGCGTTGACACAATGGCTGGAGAGCTTGCACAAGCAACTCGGCTTTCGGCAGATCGCCATCGATGGCAAGACCTTGCGGCGGTCGCACGACCGGTCGTCGCTGCGGGCCGCGTTGCACCTGGTGTCGGCCTGGAGCGTCGCGAACCAGTTGGTGCTCGGCCAGGAAGCGACTGACGCCAAATCGAATGAAATCACGGCGATCCCAAAATTGCTGCAAATGCTGGAGCTCCAGGGAGCGATTGTGACCATCGACGCGATGGGGTGCCAGAAAGAGATCGCCCGGCAGATCGTGGCCGGCGGCGGCGACTACGTGCTGGCCGTGAAGGACAACCAACCCACGCTGCACGCCACGATCAGCGACCA
>CAZPUJ010000792.1:0-5770 GCA_964589725.1 uncultured Planctomycetaceae bacterium | reverse complement strand
GTGAAGGTGATCGACCACGCGAAGGTGATCGACCACGTGAAGGTGATCGACCACGTGAAGGTGACCGACCACGCGAAGGTTACCGACCACGCGAAGGCGAGCGGCGCCCAGAAAGTGATCGACCTCGCGAGGGTGAACGACGTCCTCCGGAACGTCGTGACGACGTCGAACGCGAACCGAGCGCGTAAGGCTGAATAGACGACACACCCTGCGAGAAGGGCCGTGAAGGCGGCACGCCGCGCGAAAAAACGCGCAACTAATCCTCAAACAAGCGACCCCGCCGACCTTGCGTCGGCGGTTTATGGGTTTCTGCGCTACGAGGCAGTCATTTCGAGTGGAGTTCAAGTAGTGCAAAAACCCGCGAGCCACTGAGACAAGCTCAGTGGGGTCGCTTGATTGAGGACTAACTGAATGCGAGATTTTTGGCCTGACCACCTCTCGAAGCCCGGCCTTTCAGAAAGGCCGGGTTTCTTTCATCTTCATCGTTGACGAGAAGTCTGTTTTCGAGGAACCGAGAATCATGACGCACGTCAGGCGAGGCAGCGTCCTGGTCGTCGTGCTCGTCGTCATCGCGCTATTAGCGCTGGGAGCCTACTCGTTTTCGGAGATGATGGTTTCCGAAAGCCAAGGGACGAGCGTATTCGGGCGTGAAACGCAGGCAAGGGCGTGCGCCGACTCCGGCATCGAATTGGCGGCCGCGATGCTCGGGACGCCGTCGGAAGAGGGAATCCACGGCAATGTTCATCACGCTCCGCAGCACTTTGGCGGCGTCACGTTGCGCGAATCGGACACACCCCGCGGTCGGGCTCGTTTCAGCTTGGTGGCTCCGAACGAAAGCGACCTCAACAACTCAACCATTCGTTTCGGTTTGATTGACGAATCGTCAAAACTCAACCTCAACTCGCTGATCAACGACGAGAAGAAGCAACAACAGCGGCAAGCGGTCTCCGGAACGTCGTTGAGTGCGAACCCGACGGGCAACACAGGTCCGAGTGGCTCAAACACCAGCAACAGTCAGACGAGCTCGTTATCGTCTACATCAACGCCAGAGGGACGATTGATGATGATCCCCGGCATGACCGCTGAGTTGGCAGACGCGATCCTCGATTGGCTCGATGACGACGACACGCCGCGAACCTACGGCTGCGAGTCCGAGTATTATCAATCGCTTAGTCCACCTTATCCGGCGAAGAACGGCCCGATGGACTCACTCGAAGAATTGCTGTTGGTTCGCGGTGTCATGCCGGACTTGTTGTACGGCGAGGACGCGAACCGCAACGGGTTGCTCGACCCGAACGAGAACGATGGCGACGCCAGTTGGCCGCTGGACAACTCGGACGGCACGTTGCAGTTGGGTTGGTCGGCGTACCTCACGGTGTTCGGTCGCGAGCTCAACCTGCGCGGAGATGGCTCGGCGCGGCTCAACATCAACAACAACAATCTCGCCGACCTGTTCGACCAACTGGAACAAGAGTTCGACACCACGACCGCTCAATTCGTCGTCGCGTATCGAGTGTCCAGCAACATTCAGGGGCAAATTACCGGCAACAACTCGCCGAGCGGTTCCGCGAGCGCCAACGCACCAGGAGGTTCGAACTCCGTGGCAAGGCCAGGCTCCACGGGTTTGTCCCCCGGGGTCGGGACAGGTTCGACTGGTGCGGCTTCGGGAACCAGATCAGGCTCGACCGGCTCATCGGCGGCACAGTCGGGTTCGACGGGAAGTTCGGCCTCGCAAAGCTCCAATCCCACGCAGCAATTGCAGCAAGCGGCGAGTGCGCTCGGGGCGGTGATCGGCGGAGGCAGCGGCACGGTAACTCGCGGTGGCATGGACCTGTCGAAAGTATCGGGACGGCAGATTCAATCGTTGTTCGAATTGATCGGCACTGAAGCTCAAATCACGCTCAACGGCACGTTGCAAACATTGCAAAGCCCTTGGACCGCGTCAGGAAATGACATGATCGGCTACCTGCCGCAATTGTTCGACACGCTTTCGACTTCGAACGACCAAGTCATCGATGGCCGCATCAACATCAATCAAGCTCGCCGCGAAACGCTGTTGACGATTCCCAACGTGACCGAGTCGCTCGCCGACGCGATCCTCGCCGCGCGGCAAGCAACGGACGGTCAACCACTGATGGACGAGACGGGTGCCCGTGCGACGGTCGGTTGGTTGGTGATACAGAATCTCGTTGACCTGACCACGATGGCATCGCTCGACCGTTATATCACGGCTCGGGGCGGCATGTATCGCGTACAATCGATCGGCTACTTTGACGAAGCCGGACCGTTCATTCGATTGGAAGCGGTCATCGATACCACGCAGAACAACAAGCCGCCGGCAGTCATCTTTCTGCAAGACCTGACGGAGCTGGGACGGGGGTATCCCGCCGCGATGCTGCGACAGCAATGAGTTTGTCGTGTCGCAATCCCGTCGCGCCGCAGAAACCAGCTTCGCCTCTTTTGAGTCTCTGGCGTTCTCAGGCTGACGACGCAATGTAGTCACTTATTGTGGCTGCATCCTCGGTTTCAGCAGTTATCGCAAGAACCCGGGGGATATTTGGCGAAACGAAGACGCATTGTGGCTTTGGCACAACAGTTGTTCTCTTCGCTGAGCGTCGCGAACGCGACGAGTGGAGACAACTCAAGAACAACTCAGGAATGGAAGGGCGCGATCATGAAACGGATGATGGCAGTTGTGGCGGTGCTGGTGGCGATTGCGGCGGTCGGAACGAGCGCGGCTCGTGCCGATCATCGGTCGAGCGGGTTTGGCGGAGGTTGCGGGCCGAGCCGAGGATACTCGAGCCGCTCGTATGACAGCTTTGGCGGGTATGGTGGTGGCTCGTTCGGAGCGTACGGCTACGGCGGCGACAGCCGTGGTTGGTCCGGTTCGTCGGGGCGTGGTTCGTCGCACTACAACTATCAGCCGACTCAAATTCAGATTCATCGCGGGCACATCGACGTGCAGGCGGGGCATTATGATCGGCACTCATTGCGACATTGGGGTTGGTAGCTGACGAAGGCGAGCCGACAGCACGCGGAAGCAGGCTGGCGGCTCGCGGCGTTTTGAGTCCGAAGATCGCCGGACTTTGCGAAGCCGCGATAGTTGGGCAAGCTCTTCAAGTTTGAGAGACGCTATTCCATCAACTTCGAGCCTCTGATAGGGTTCGCTCAGCCTCAGTTCGGAAAATGCCGACAAAAGGACCGATGGAGGCTTTCGGAGCATCATGTCTCGCTGGTTCACAGTTCTGATAGCGCTAGTGGCTCAAGGCATGGCCTTGATGGCACCGGTGTGCTTCGTCCGCTGCGTTGCGTCGAACGGGTATGAATGCGTGGAACTGGCCGGCCAGGGTTGTCACTGCTGCGAATGCCGGATGACCGAGGCACCGCCGCCGGTGTGTGCCGTGGCAACCTGTTGTGGCGACGGCCACGATCATGACGAGGAGCAAGAGGCTCCTGCCGGTCCACAGATCGCGTCTCAAGATTGCTCGTGTTTGCATTCGCCGCTCGAGTCGGCTCCGCAGTTGCAATCGAAATCTCTGGCTTCGGAAAGCCTGTTGCCAGCTTTTGATTTCGTGACGACGCTGGATTTCGTTGCGGTCGTCCGAGCTTTGGAAGACGCGAGCCTTCAGCGATCGCTGTTGTGGCCGCAAGAGTCGCCGCAGTTGGCTGTGTTGGCGACCGTTGTCTTGCGCGTGTAAGCGCGATTCCGCATGACGCTTGTTCGCGGCGTTCAGCCGCGTGTCTGGTTTGGCGTCGTTGCGTGAGGACTTTCAGTTTCGCGCCGTCCGAATGGGATGAGCGTGACCTCGCGCGGTTGTCTTGCGGGACGGATCATGTCCACCTCATCGACTTCGCCCGTTTCGGCTCCGGCCGAGCCTGCGGGCCATAAACATCAATCGCCGGATCAGCGAATCTGGTTCCGATCAGTCGTTGGCTCCGTGCCGATGCTGCTGACGTTCGCGCTGTTGGCTGGAGTCGCGTATTGGGGGCATCACGCGGAGTGGACCTTCTCGACGGCGCAGCGAAGCGATACGAAATCATCGAAGGCCGAGAAGGCGGAGGACTTTTTGACGACCGAGTCTGGAGGCTCGTCGCAGGGCAAGTGGTGCGAACAGCATGGAGTCGCGGCGTGTCCGCTGTGTGACCGGTCGCTCGCGCAAGTCGGCAAGCCGTTGGAAGCAGCCTCGGCCGAGGAAATGGAGCGGGTCCAAAAGGCATTCGCAGTGCGAGAGCGTGCGACGAACGATCCGCAATGTTTGGCGAGCGGTAGCCGCGTACGGGTGGCCTCGAAAGAGGCGGCGGAGAAGTTGGGGATCGACGTAGCTCCCGTTTGGGAAGCGGCGATGACCGAGTCGATCTCGGCCAGCGGCGAAGTCAGCTTCGATGCGACGCGAGTGGCTCGGCTGGCGGCACGAGTACCTGGGACGGCGTGGCGAGTCACCAAACAAATCGGCGATCCCGTCAAGGCGGGCGACTTGCTGGCGATCATCGATGCGGCGGAAGTCGGCAAATCGAAGGCCGAGTTTCTGCAAGCCATCGTGCAAGTACGGCTCAAGGCTCAGGCGTTGGCCAATCTGAAGAATGCACCGGTGCCGGAGCGGCAAAAGAAAGAAGCCGAGGCTGCTCGGCGTGATGCTGAAGTCCGGCTGCTCAGTGCCGAACAAACGCTCGTCAATCTCGGCCTGACGGTCAAGGCGGCGGAGTTTGGCAAGTTGGAAGTGGACGACATCGCCAAGCAACTGCAACGGCTGGGGCTGTCGCGCGAGTTGTCGAAGGAGGCGGCCGACGCCGATCTGCCGGGGACGCTGCTGCCGATGCGAGCATCCTTGGACGGCGTGGTGATGCAAGTTGATGTCATCGCCGGCGAGGTCGTTGATCCGGAGGACGTGTTGTTTGTCGTGGCGGACCCGCGTCAGATGTGGGTCAACTTGAACGTGATGGCGACCGACGCGCGTTGGGTGCAAGTCGGCCAAGCGGTGCGGTTTCGTCCGGACGGCGCCAAAGCCGAGTTCACCGGGCAGGTGGATTGGATCGGCACGTCGGCGGACGAGACGACGCGCACGATCCCGGTGCGAGTGGTCATGCCGAACGCCGCTGGCAAATTGCGAGCGTCCGCTTTGGGTGTCGGCCGCATCGTGCTGCGCGAGGAACCGCACGCGATCACGGTCCCGAACGAAGCCGTGCAAACGGTGAGTGGATGCGAAGTCGTATTCGTCCGCGACAAAGACTTTTTGAAACCGAATGGCCCGAAGGTCTTTCACGCGCGAATGGTCCGTGCCGGCGCGAAAGACGCGACGAACTGCGAGATCATCGTCGGCGTCGCCATTGGCGAAGTAGTCATCTCTAAAGGAAGCACGCTGCTGGCGGATGAACTCAAACGGAGTCAATCGGTGGCGAGGCGACGGGCGAGGAAATAGGGGCGAGGGGCGAGTAACACAGAACCAAGAATCACGAACTCAGAGAGTCACGATCATGTCAGCCACACAAACAGCATCAACCAAATCAGCAGTGCCGTCGCAGGTGCCGCCTTCCTCGCCCCTCACCCCTAATCCCTCGCCCCTATTCCCGCCCCTCGCCCCTCGCCCCTCATCCCTTGCAGGCCGATTGATGGGCTTAGCGGGCCACACGATTCCCGGCGCGATCGCGCTGGCGGCGGTCGGCGGGTTGGTATTCGCCGGGCAAAAGGCTCATTGGCGGATTCCGAAATTCTCGGAGTTGCGTGGTCAGGTCGCCATCGAGAAGGACGATTGGTGTGAAGCACACAACGTCC
>CAZPUJ010000791.1:0-4816 GCA_964589725.1 uncultured Planctomycetaceae bacterium | reverse complement strand
AACCATCACCGCCCTCCAATCCACACGCCTCGCCAAATCAACCACCACCCACAACAATTCGCGCAGCCAACAACAAAACTCCGAATTAACGGTGTAGGGGGTCGAGTCATCGAGACCCACCAAAACGCTCGTAGTTCGTGGTGGGTCTCGATGACTCGACCCACCCTACATGTTTCCCAACACGACGAATTGGCTATCCGCGCCGAAATCTCTGGCCGTGGTAGACAAGCAAGCCAAGCTCCGATTCAACTTCGCATCACGCTACGCCACACGAAACTGTTCGCTAACTGGTTCGAGTGAGCGCATCCATGTACGACGTCACGCATTTTCTCCGAACGGCGTTGCTGCTTTGCGTCTACGACCTGCGGCGGCGCATGGGGCGCGATCTTCAGGAGGACATCGACATCGGACTCAGCCGCAGCACTGACGGCGGACGAAACTGGGAGCCGGTCCGCGTTATCATGGACATGGGTGAGCACGGTGGGCTGCCGCAAGAGCAGAACGGTTGCAGCGATCCGGGCCTGATCGTCGATCGGCAAACCGGCGTTACCTTTTGCTTTGCCGTCGGGATGAACTCTTGAAGCGTTGAGGACTCCACGATGGATGTGTCTTTCACGAACTCGCGCGAGAGTATCACTTCGGCCAAACGAGCTGACACGGATTGGGCGTCGCTGACAACCGAGCAGCGGATTCGTTCGATCGAATTGGACGGTTACGTCGTCATCCCCGACCTGTTGTCGGCCGGTCAACTGAAAGCGATTCGCGCGGAGCTGTCGCGGCTGCCGACGACAGCGGTGGATTACAGCGAGCATCAGCGCGGCTGTTCCAACCTGCAATGGACGGATTCACTGACGGCGATCCAAGTCATCGCCTTGCCAGCCATGATCGAGTTTCTCGGAACGATGTTCGGTGACGAGCTGATCTGCACTGCATGCGACTTTGCCTTGTCGCGACCGGGGCATCCGGGCATCGCGATTCACACCGATGCGCAGCCTTATGGTTCGAAGATCTTCGGTCTGGGAGCCAGTTCTCCCTGTTTGGTGCGCGTGCTGTACTACCTCGACGATCTGACTCCCGAGCGCAGCCCGTTCAAGGTCATTCCGCGGTCCCATCTGTCGCTCCACTCGGACGGCAATCCTTACCGGCGCTACTTGTCGCACGACGATGAAGTGATGGTGACCTGCCGAGCCGGCTCGGCGGTGATCATTAACCAGAAGGTGTTCCACGCGAACTATCCCAACTACAGCGACAGCGACCGCCGGTTGCTGGCCATCGCGTATCGCCCCGCCTGGGCCGGCCCCATCGGCGAAGTCCCCGACCACGATCCGGAGCGTGTCACCAAGTTGCCGCCTGAAGTCCGCCCGTTCTTCCGCAGCCTCAATACGCGCGCGATCAATTACGACCTGCCGAATCGTCCCGACAACATGTCCCGCCACGCCCGGGGAATCAGCCCGCGACGTTGGGATCGGAGTCGGCCGGCGGACAACGTATAACCTCCGTCGCTGAAAACAGCACAAGGCGAAAACTCCATATATGCTTCGTTTCGCGTCGTCAGCCATCACCGTGACCTCTTTGACGCTTCGTCAGACTGTCAGCGACTGGGCTGTTTTCGTGAAGGCTGTCTTGTGTCTCGCGGTCGTTTCGGCAGTGTCTGCGGCAGAGCCGTCCGTGATGATCGAACACTGCAGTCTGTTCGATCCCGAGTCCGGCAAGATGCTGCCGGAGCGGACGATCGTCATTCGTGGTACGCAGATCGTTCGCGTGACAGGGGCCGACGAGATCGGCGATGTGCCAGTTGAAGCGACGCGCATCGACGGCCGCGGCAAGTTCGCGCTGCCGGGACTGATCGATGCTCATGTGCATGTCGTGCATGTGCTCGATTTCGCGCATGTAACCGGGGACGAGGTTCTGCCGCTGTACCTCGCGGCGGGTGTGACGACGATTCGAAGCACCGGGGATGAGCTCGTGGCAGCCACGCTCGTGGCACGAATCGCCGCGGCGCATCCAGAGTGGAGTCCGCGAGTCTTCACGTGCAGCCCGCTGCTCGACGCCGATCCGCCGATTCACCGCGATGTTGGCCACGCCATCACCGATACGGCCAAAGTGCCTGCGCTGTTCGACGAGCTAACGCGATGGAATGTCACAACGGTGAAGATTTATGCCGGCACTGCGCGACCCATGGGCCGGGCCATCATCGACGAGGGTCATCGTCGCGGCTTGTTCGTGACGGCTCACCTCGGTAGATACTCGGCCCAGGATGCGCTGGCCGACGGCGTGGACGGCCTCGAACATATTTGGTCGGTTTTCAATTATGTCATTCCGCCGGAGGTCACGAAGCAGCCAGGCCATCGCGGCCTGCTCGATCTTAGCAACCCGCTCTGCGAGGCGCTGGTGGCCGAGTTGGCTCAACGCAAAACCTTCGTTGATCCGACACTGGCGGTCTTTCGCAACATGATTCTGTTGCCCGACGTTCCGGAAGTCCGTGATCATCCGGACAACGCCCTCGTCCCGCAGCGGCTGCGAGACTTCTGGCCGGACTACCTGCAGCGAACGGGCTGTCCGCAGGGTGGCCCGCTGGAAGATCGCCGCCGCGAATTCGCCAAGTTTCAGGAACTGACGGGCAAGCTCTATCGCGCCGGCGTGCCATTGCTCGTCGGGACCGACTCGCCCGAGCCGCAGGTGCCACCTGGCTTCTCGCTGCATCAGGAACTGGAGATGTTGGTCGAGTCGGGATTGCCGCCGGCTGCCGCGCTGCGTGCCGCGACACTAACCAATGCGACCGTGCTGGGTGAGCAGGAACGCCTCGGCGCCGTCTCGGCGGGCAAGCTGGCTGACATCGTCCTGCTCACGGCAAATCCGCTGGACGACATTCGCAACACGCGGCGCATCGAACTGGTGATCCACAACGGTCAGGTGTGTCGTCCGGACGTCTTGTTGAAGCGAGTGCCGAGACAATGATGTGCTGGAGAGAACGAGAGCCTCACGATGAACCAACAAAGACTGAATCGCCGTGAATGGCTGGGCGCGACGGCCGGTTCGATATCGCTGGCCGCTTGTGGAGAGACTCGACAAACCAGCGGTGCAGACGCAAAACGACCACGCGTCGTGGCCGTCATCACCGAGTTCACGCACCGCAGCCATGCGCATGTGATCCTGGAAAACTTCCTGGAGCCGTATTACTTCAACGGCCAGTTGACCGAATCGGGGATCGACGTGGTGGGTCTCTATGTTGATCAGTTCCCCGCCGATCGCGACATGGCCCGCGCTGTCGCGAAGGAGTACGGCATCCAGATCTTCCCGACGATCTCCGAGGCGTTGCGGCTGGGAGGCAAAGTGCTGGCGGTCGACGGTGTGCTGTCGATCGGCGAGCACGGCAGTTATCCCAAGACCGACCGCGGGGCGATCATGTACCCGCGTAAACGCTTCTTCGACGAGATCGTCGCCGCGTTCCGCCAGAGTGGCCGTGTCGTCCCGCTGTTCAACGACAAGCATCTGTCGTATCGCTGGGACTGGGCCGACGAGATGGTGCGCGTCGCGAGAGAGCTGAAGATCCCGTTCATGGCAGGCAGCTCAGTGCCGTTGGCACAGCGTCGTCCGCCGTTGGAATTGCCAGATGGAGCGGTCATCGAAGAGGCGGTCTCGATCCACAGCGGTCCGCCCGAGGTCTACGACTTTCACGGCTTGGAAGTGCTTCAGTCGATGGTTGAGTCGCGACGCGGCGGAGAGACAGGCGTCAGCGAAATCCAACTGCTCGAAGGTGACGCCGTCTGGCAAGCCGCCGCTGACGGACGCTGGAACGACTCGCTTGCCGAAGCAGCAATGCGAGCGCAGACCGGCAAAGATGTTGGGCGACTCCAAGACTTCATTGAACCGGCGGACGGCAAGCAGCATCCGGTCCATGCCATCCTGATCAAGTACCGCGATGGCCTGCGAGCCACCGTCCTACGGATCGGCAATGTTTCCACACGCTGGTGCTTCGCCTGCCGACTCGCGGGAAAACCGGAGTCGCTGGCGACCAGCTTCTACGTCGGTCCGTGGGAGAATCGCAATCTGTTCAAGGCACTGTCGCACGCGATTCAAACTCACATCCGCGAGAAGCAAGCTCCGTATCCCGTCGAACGCACACTGTTGGTGACCGGCATGCTCGCCGCCGCGATGGACTCGCGATTCGAGCAACACAGGTTGGTCCCGACGCCGCATCTCAATGTCAACTATCAGCCGTGCGACTTCCGCGCGATGCGTGAAATGGGCGAGTCCTGGAAAATCATCACCGAAGACATGCCTCAACCGCGCGGTATCAATCCCGGTGGCCCGCGGTCGCGGTGAGCGGCCAAGGGAGGGAAGGGTCTCCAAGTGGGTGTCGCACAGCGACCGGGTTCAAGACCACCGTGAAACTTCCTCGCGAGCCCAACGATCCAGTCGCAGCAATTCGGTCAGTGACGGTGTCGGATCGAAGTGGTGTTGGTCGAGTACCGCTCGACACGCCTGCGAAATGTCGCAGAAGCCGAGCGTTCCCGCGAGGAATCTTGCGACCGCCGCCTCGTTCGCGGCATTCAAGACCGCTCCGCACGTGCCGCCGCAGGCCGCGACTTCAAATCCCAATCGCAACGCCGGAAAGGCGTCGAGGTCCGGTGGCTGGAAGTTCCAATCGAACGACTGACGCCAATCGAGCTTCGGACTGATGCACTCACAGCGGTCGGGATACGTCAGCGCATATTGAATCGGCAGCCGCATGTCCGGCGGAGACAACTGTGCAATGACCGAGCCGTCAACGAATTCCACGAACGAATGCACCACCGACTGCGGATGCACGACG
>CAZPUJ010000790.1:0-9242 GCA_964589725.1 uncultured Planctomycetaceae bacterium | reverse complement strand
GCATTTGGCTGGGACGTAATCAAACGTTGTACGATTTTTGGTTCTACATCACGATCTTCGCCCGCTATCCCCGCAGCATCTACAGCGGCGTCAACTCGGCCGCGTCGGAACTGGGCGAGGTAATTCATTTCGGCTTCTCGTACCTGCTGCCGATCCTGCTGGTCGTCACCGTCCCCGCCGAGGTGCTGGTCAAGCCGTTCAAGGACTGGACGTTCCCGCTAATCGCTCTTTCATCCGCTGTGGTCGGCATGCTGCTGGCCCGCCGCGTGTTCCAGCAAGCGCTCAAGAGCTACCGCAGCGCGAGCAGTTGAGACACAAGAAAAAGATGACCCGGACGTTCAGAACGTCCGGGACACCGATGTCTGGCTTTGTTACGCCCGGGCCGTGCCGATTGCGAAACCAAGTTCCCGGAACGCTACGCCGGGGCGCTGATTAGCTCTTCGGGTTTGGCTTCGTTCGGCAGCATCGCTTCCACGAAACCTTTCAGGTGGCTGGATCGGTTGTTGGCCTGCAGTTTTTTCAAAGCCTTCGACTCGATCTGTCGGATGCGTTCACGAGTCACTTTGAAAATTCGGCCGGTTTCCTCCAGCGTGTAGCTGTAGCCGTCACCGAGGCCGTAACGCAAGCGGATGATTTCTCGCTCGCGATAGGTCAGGCTGCGGAGCACGACTTCGATCTTGTCTTTGAGCATCTCGTGCATCGCGGCGTCGGCCGGGTTGCTGTGATGTTGGTCTTCCAGGAAGTCACCGAAGGCGCTGTCTTCGCTCTCGCCCACAGGCGTGTCGAGGCTGATCGGGTGCTTCCAGGTCTTCATGATCCTTTCGGTCTCTTCCAGGCTGAGGCCGACGGCTTTCGCGAGTTCATCCATGCTCGGCTCGCGGCCGGTTTCTTGGCGGATGTGTTCGCTCTTGGCCTTGAGCTGCGAGATGCTCTGGAACATGTGGACCGGGATGCGGATCGTGCGCGCATGATCGGCGACAGCGCGGGTGATGGCTTGGCGAATCCACCACGTGGCGTACGTCGAGAACTTGTAACCGCGACGGTATTCGTATTTCTCGACGCCCCGCATCAAGCCGGCGTTCCCTTCTTGAATCAGGTCCAGGAAGCTGAGGCCGCGGTTGCGGTATTTCTTGGCGATCGAGACCACCAGTCGCAGGTTGCCGCCCGACAACTTTTGCTTGGCTTCGGTCCATTGAGCGAAGCGGCGTTTGATCGTCTTCGACCGAGCGATGAAGTCGGGCGCCGACTCGCGGACCATCGCGACGAGTTCTTCCAGTTCCCGTTGCAGTACCGAAACGTCCTTCGTCACGACCGTGCGGCCGTCCATCAGGTTCTTACCGTAATTGTGGCGATGATGGCCGTGCGACTTCTTGGACTCCTCGATCATTTTGACGAGTTGTTCCATGCGCTCAGCGATTTGATGCAGCCGCTTCATCACCGGCTGCAATCTCTGCGTGCGGATGCTCAACTCTTCGATCAGTGTACACATCTTGCGACGACGCGTGATTTGGCGTTGCTTCGCGGCCTTCTTGTCGGCGGCGGAGGCTTCGTCGGAAATCAGGATCGTGTAATCCGCGCGGTTCTTCTGGAACAGCTTCTTGAGCAGCGGCATGTTCTTGGGCAGACGACCCTCGATCTGCTCTTTGCGAGTGTTCTCGGTTTCAGACGTGCGCAGCGTGCGTTCGAACGGCAGCGCTTTCGAGCTGACCTTTTCGAGCGTGTCGATGCCCATCTCCAGCGCGAAGTCCGACTCCATGATGCCGCGACGGAAACGTTTGCGCGTGATCTCGATTTGCTTGGCGAGATAAATCTCCATGCGTCGCGTCAGCAGAGGGATGTTGCCCATCTGGCTGAGATACATGCGAATCGGGTCTCGCGACAGCAGCGCACGCTCTTCCTGCGCCGTCAGCTTCTGCGGCGGAGTCGGTTCCGCCTGAGTGCGAGCGGCGTGCGCCGCAGCCTCCGGGTCGTCGATGGGGGTGTCCGGATCATGGATAAGATCCATGTGGGTTTCTTCCAGCCAGACGAGCAGGTCGTCGACCATTTTCGGATCGCCGCCTTCGTCGGGCAGGTATCGATCGACCATTTGGAAGGTCATCAAGCCCTTCTTCTTGGCCACATCGATCAACGTATTCAACTTCTTATCCAAGCGATGCACGGTTAACTCCTTTGGGTTGAAACCTGAAAGAACGCACGTCCCTTTGCGATCCGCGTTCAACTCAATCTCAATCACTGCCAACAGCCTCACCTAATTGGGGTCAACAATCAACCGAAGACAAGCACACAATCCTCAAGATGCGAAAATCAGCCTGCGGCGGCGAACCTGTTCAACAATCGCTCACAACCAACAAGGTCTGACAACGACCGTTGCCGAGTGACCTGCGACTCATCCATTTCATCTCGCGACACGGGGGGAAATCGGCAAGCGGATTTAGGGTAAGCGGGTTCTCTTTGATCGAATCCTTCCTCTCAACGTGAGAACCAAACCAACTGCTCTTTGACCGGCTGTTCTTTGACCAGAGCACGATCGCTCCGGCACAATTCATTCGACAACCTTGAACCGATTCCCGATGGAACCGCGCGCGGTCGCAAAAACGAAGGCGACATCCTATCAAAGCGACTTCCTGTATCCACTAAAAAGATTCTGACCCTGGGAAAATTCTCGGAACTGACAACGAAGTCATTCTTCGCCTCGGCGTCGGTCGCGTCAACCGAGCGTCCGATTTTCGACTATGAGCCTCTGCCGCTGCAGCCTTCGATCTATCGGACGAACCATTCTCATTTCGGAGAATATGAAATGCCTCGCACGTCCGTTATGGCGGACAACCTTCCGCCGCTGTTCATCGAACTCCTGGACGACAACTTCGAGGTCTTGCCGTGGGAAGTCGACGCTCATTCGGATTCCGTGACTCGGGCCGAGGCGTTCATCACGTACGGGCATCCGCGAGTTGACGGCACATTGATGGATCGCGCTTCGCGGTTGAAGGTCATTAGTAATCATGGCGTCGGTGTCGATCACATCGACGTGGCGGCGGCGGCGGCGAGAAATGTCCTCGTCGGCAATACGCCCGGTTGTTTGGATGCAGCGACGGCCGACATGACGATGGCGTTGATCTTGGCCACCGCCCGGAATGTCGTGGTCGGCGATCTGTACGCGCGCAGCCCGGAGTTCACCACTTACGATCCGTCGATCCTGATCGGCAAAGAGGTCACGGACGCAACACTCGGCATCATCGGCTTGGGCCGCATCGGCAAGCAGGTCGCAAAGCGCGCTCGGGCGTTCGACATGCACATCTTGTATCACAATCGTCGTCGCGACCTCGCCGCCGAAGCCGAATTCGCCGCCGAGTATCGCAGCCTCGACCGCCTGCTCGAAGAAAGCGACTTCGTGACGCTCAACTGTCCACTGACGCCGGAGACGACCAATCTGATCTCGACCGCGCAGTTCGCTGTGATGAAGCGTTCGGCCATATTGATCAACATGGCTCGCGGCGCGGTCGTCGACACCGACGCACTGTACCAAGCCCTCAGCAGCGGCCGCATCGCCGGAGCCGGCATCGATGTGACTCAGCCTGAGCCGCTGCCGCGCAATCACCCGCTGCTGCGACTACGCAATCTGGTGATCATGCCGCACCTCGGCAGTGCGTCGGATCGGACTCGGCGGCGGATGATCGAGATGACGATCGAGAACCTATGCGCGGGCATCGCCGGTAAGCCGCTGCCGTATCGAATACCCGCCAATTAACGGCGTCACGGCGAGTTTGGCACGCGGACACAAGTGTTCGGACACGATTAGCCAGGTCGAAGACTTTTCGTGAGCATCGAAGATATTGACTACAAATCTGCAACGTTCGGCGTATAATTCGCGGTGCGGCGAGAGCTGCTCGGGATCAATCAACGCGACTCCGGCATTCGGGAGATCCGCATCGATTTCGATCGAAAGGATGGTGATAGGCCAGTGATTGATGATTCAAGTTGTGAGGCGGCCTTGTGGCCAACGGTGAATTTCGCTCATACGTGGTGAAGCCTGTCGCCTTAAGAAGAATTAGCCCATCTGACACTGGGCTTCCATCTGACACTGGGCTTCCATCTGACACTGGGCTTCCATTTGACACTGGGCTTCCATTTGACACTGGACTTTTTGAGGGCGCACTGCACATCCTGCCAATGGGGAATCGCGATTCACACGCCCACAAGGCCGAACGTACGAGCCGCTGAAAGGTGGCTCGTATTTTTTTGGGCACCCCCATCGTTCCTGAATTCACGTGACAGCGGAAAACCGTCCTGTCTCGGTCCGGGAGCTTCTGCGATCTTCCCGCGTCGCTACAATCGTGGGGACGCTCGTTCGCTCGTGTGACATCGAGCGGAATCATTTCCAGGTTCCGTCCATCGTAGGTTTCTGATGGGTCAATACGTCGTACGCTATGGCCTCACACGCATCGTCGGTGAGTTTTCGTCGAAGGGAGACGACGAAATTCCTCGCGGTGCGGCCGTGATCCTTCGCACCGAGCGTGGTGTCGAATGGGGCGAGGTGCTTTGTTCGGCGAGCGAACAAACGCGCGCGTATCTCGGCAAGGCCGAGGAGTCGGGGCGCATCCTCCATCCGGCGACGGCCGAAGATTTCCGCAAGCGCGACGATCTACGGCAAACCGAACGCCGTGACTTCGTAGAGTGCGGGCGGTTTATCTCTGAGCACAAAATGCAGATGCAATTGATCGACGTCGAACGTGTCTTTGGCGGCGAGCGTTTGGTCGTTTATTACGTCTCCGAGAAGCGCGTCGACTTTCGTGACTTGGTCAAAGGGTTGGCCGGGCATTTCCGGTTGCGGATCGAGCTGCGGCAAATCGGCATTCGTGACGAGGCGAAACTCCTCGCCGATTACGGCGATTGTGGCAAGCCGGTTTGCTGCAACACGCACCTCCGCGAGATGCCGCCGGTCACGATGAAAATGGCCAAGCTGCAAAAGGCCACACTCGACCCGTCGAAAATCTCCGGCCGCTGCGGGCGATTGAAGTGTTGCCTGCGGTACGAGTACGAAACCTATGAAGAGTACCAGCGCGAGCTGCCCCCTGTCGGTGCGACGGTCGTGACGAAAAATGGCCAAGGCCGAGTCGTGGGCCAGGAGATTCTGGCTCGCAAGGTGATGGTCGCCTATGACGACACGCGACGCATGCTGATCGATTCGCACGACGTGCTGACCGTGATCAGTACTCGCGGTCCCAAGGCCAAGCCCGCTCGCGCTGAACTGCCCCCACCGACGGAGAGTGCGTGAAACCGAATCTCTGTTTCGGCCGATCGCCACGTCGAGCTATAGTGAGCGGTGTCGATGTGACCGTGATTCACGGTCGCAAGTTGTTCCCAAATGAGAGTCTCCCCAAGGGAGTCGTGATGAGACAGACACGGAAAGCTACGATCACCAAACCTCGGTATCATCCGGCGGCGTATGAGTTCGTTGATCTCGCGCTGCGATATTCTCAGAAAAAGTTCGACAAGTCGGACGTTCAGCGCCGCGAACCACCCGAAGAAGATGTACACATTTCCGGCAAGCAACTGCTGGAAGGCATTCGCGAACTGGCGCTCCATGAGTTTGGCCTGATGACCATTCCGGTCTTTCGGCATTGGGGAGTGAACACGACCGAGGACTTCGGCCGCATCGTGTGGGATCAGATCGAACACGGCCGCATGCGCAAGACCGACCACGATCTGCTCAGCGATTTTTCCGGTGTCTACGATTTCGAGGCCGTGTTCGACCGCGATTACCACATCGACACAACCCAAGCGTTTCGACGGTAGGGCAAGATCGGAGACGACTCGCTGTGCGTACCGATGTGCCTGACACTGCTCACGCCGCGGCAACCTGCGCGGATGCTCCATCGACAAAGGCACGTTGGCGATTTCGACTGGCTGTCGCCTTGATCATCGCGTGGCTGGCCGTGTTGAGCCTGCTGTCATACTTCACGGCCAATCCCGTGACGCTCAATCGCGATCAAATTCTGGAATCAGCCGACGTCCTAACCGCCGTCGTCGAGAATCCCGCCACCGGCAACCTCCGGGTTCTACATGCGTGGAAACAAAGATTCGACGAAAAGACGCTGGCGCTGCCCAACCTGAAATCCACCGAGGCCGTGCCAGGCGAGACCTATTTCGTTCCGATCAGTGCAGCAGGCGCCGAGTGGATCGTGACGCCGTCGAAGCTGCCGCAACACCTGCCGCTCATCTACGCCGCCACGCCCGAAGCCGAACGACAACTCAAAAGCCTTTTGGAAACCGGCCAATTGCCGTGAGGGCCCATAAAAAAAGCCCGGCCTCTCGAAAGCAGCCGGGCGTTTGAAATCACTGAACCAGCGAGAATCGTGTTTTACTTCTTGACCTTCGCCTCGTCGGGTTTGTCGCCCTAATGTGAGTGTTTGACGTCACCGGTGAAGCTCTTGCCACCGATCTTCACGGTGAACTTACCCACGAGGCCTTCTTGTTCATCATACGCATCGATCAGCTCTTCGCTGGTGATCTCGAAGCGAGATGACTTGCCATCGCCGTCCGCGTCTTGCGCCACGGCGGCGAGCGTGTAGGTCTGCGGCTTGTTCTTGGTGGACAGAATCAGGGTGAGTTCCTTCGCCTCGATCGCCACCGCGGACTTCGCGTCGCCGCCAAAAAAATACAACGTCACCTTGTCGGAGTCTTCATCGAACACGACCTCAGCGTGGTATTCCTCCTCACCCAACTCGATCAATTCGCCGCCGTGAGGACCATGTTCGTGGCCATGAGCATGCCCGTGCTCGGCATCGGGTGCCTTATCTTTGTTCTTGTCAAAGGTGCGATAATCGCCACCCGACTCTCCGGAACAACCACTCAGTCCGATTAACACAGCAGCCGACAAGATCCACACGCCCAGTTTCGTCCGCATCGAATTCCACCTTTCCTGAGGTTCGTCCCCAGAGATCCTCTCCGTCGAATTCTCCTCGCCGACCGTTGGCGAACAGGCGAATTATGGCGGCTTGGCGAGATGTCACAAGCCGGAATGCCGTTTCGCTCGAAGGCCGCGGCCTTTCCTGTTGGCCGGTCAAGCACCAGAATACTCGCCATGCTAATTCTCGAAGGTCGCCCACGATTCGAATTGTTGTGGTTACCCATTGCCGCGCTGACGATGTGGAGTGTCGTCGGCTGCGGAAGCAACCCGGTGAGCCCAGCGCAGATCAAGCCCGCGAATGCGGAAGTCAAGCGTGCTGGACCGGCGCCGAAACCGCCACCGCCGAAACCGCCGCCGCCCTCGCCGCTCTTGTCCGCCGACCCAAACGATGTGTTTGCTGAGGGGGAATCGCCGCCGAACTTTGATGTGGTCGGCCAAGCACCCGAGGTTGACCCGCGCGACGAGTTTGCTTTCGCAGCTCCCGTTGCCGGAGCCGATTCGTCGCTCTTCGCCGTGACCGGTATCGTGGGCAATGCTGACGGAGGCGCCCGCGCGGCGCGCGGCTCGGTCGGCAGCACCGGGAAGTTGCCAAGCGGCTTTCATGCCGCCGAGAACACGACGTTCTCGCCGGAGGGTTGGCCGTTGCGGATTGTCTGCGAGCGAGACTCCGCCGAGATGGCACTCATTCCTCCCGGCTCCATAATTTTTGGAAACGCCCGTGGCCCGGCCGATGTGCGTCCGGCCGTGCCGGTCGAGGTATCGGCGTTTTATATCGACATCACCGAAGTCACGGTCGCTCAGTTTCATCAGTTTCGGGGTGAGCAAGGCTCGAAGATTGCCGCACCGCTGAACGGCTTGGAGAGCGGTCGGCAACCCGCGTTGGGCGTCACGTGGGGCGACGCCCGCGAGTACACGAAGTGGGCCGGCAAGGAATTGCCAACCGAGGTTGAATGGGAACGGGCCGCTCGCGGACCAATGTCGTGGAGCACGCCATGGGGCGAAGGCCGAGCCATTTGGGAGCGGCCTCGCGCGCCAGGACAGATCGACGACGTACAGTCATTCGTTCACGACCGCAGCCGTTTCGGAGTTTTCGACGTCGCCGGCAACGCACGCGAATGGTGCGCCGACCTGTATTCGACCAGAGTTCACACCGAAGTCGAAGCCGCGTCGCCCAGTCGCCGGAAAGATTGGGCCGGCCCGAAAGTTCCCAGCCGAGCTAATCAGCGGGTCGTGAAGGGCGGCTCCCCCGATTGGTCGCTGTGGCATCGCGCGGGTTTGGAGATGAGCCAAAGAGCCGCCGACGTCGGATTTCGGTGTGTGCTGCGATCAAGACGTTGAATGAAACTATGAGCACTTCCTCGCAGCCTCATAAAGCCGTCGTGCTCGTCAGCGGCGGACTCGATTCCGCCACCGTGCTGGCCATTGCCCGGCAACAAGGCTTCGAGCTGTACGCGCTGTCGATTGATTACGGCCAGCGACATCGCTTCGAGTTGGAAGCCGCGAAGCGCGTCTGTCAGGCGCAGGGCGTGACGCAGCATCAAATCTTCAAGCTCGATCTGCGTCAGTTCGGTGGTTCGGCATTGACGGACGACCTCGACGTGCCAAAGGACCGCAGCGATGCAGAACTCGGCAGCGGCATCCCAATCACGTACGTGCCGGCGCGGAATACGATCTTTCTGTCGCTCGCCCTCGGCTGGGCAGAGGTTCTCGGCGCGTTCAATCTGTTTCTGGGCGTCAACGCCGTCGATTACAGCGGCTACCCGGACTGTCGTCCCGAGTTCATCAAGGCCTTCGCCGATCTGGCCCGACTGGCGACCAAAGCCGGCGTCGAACGAAGCGGTCGTTTCATCGTGCAGACGCCGCTGATCTCGCTCTCGAAAGCGGACATCATTCGCCGAGGAATCTCCTTGCGAGTCGACTACGGCCTGACGACGAGTTGCTACGACCCCGATGCCTCCGGCCATCCCTGCGGTCACTGCGATTCGTGCCAACTCCGCCTCAAAGGCTTTGCCGAAGCGGGTCTCACGGACCCGGTGGATTATCCGACATTGGGGTACGTCGGATTGTGATCGAACTCCGCAAGTGGCGGCGGAGTTTTTTTTCCCAGAGCGGCGATTGAAGAAGTTGGTCATGGTGGGTTTCGTGGGATTGGTGACTCGGACATACCCCCCCCTTTTTTTGAAGGAGGGGAAATCACACGGCCGGCTCATTCGTCCGGTTGCGTGGTCTGTGGAGGCCTACAAGCCCGAAGCGCAAGATGTAACGTCGAAAGTCAAGTCGGGCGGGGGTGATGCCCCCTGATTTTTGGTGTTGGCTTTTGAGTCGCGCGGGAGGA
>CAZPUJ010000789.1:0-8405 GCA_964589725.1 uncultured Planctomycetaceae bacterium | reverse complement strand
ACCACGACAAGTTGACCCAACGGTGATCGGTCGCGGTCGCGGAGAGCACATCGTTCGCCGGCGGCCACCAACCATGCGCTGCCAAATACTGCCCGGTCTTCACGTGAACCAGGACTGTCGATTCCGCGATCGCTTGGCAGCCGATCAACACTGCGAGCAACACCACCGCCCACCGCAACATGAAGTCGCCACGAACCGCTTCATCCTCGACGAGTTCCGGCGTTAACGGCTCCCAATCGGGAAGACCCGCGTTCGGATCAACAGCCGGAGTCTCCACGACGGAGTCCGCTGATTCGGATGAAGACGTCGCTGGCGACGTCGCCACAGGTGACGGCTCGGAATCTGATTTCAGTTCACTGTCGGAGTCTGCTTGCGACACAATGCCCCTCAATGATGCGAAGGAACAAAACCCAATTTGCTTTCGCACACGGATACCCGAAAGCGACGCGGATTTAACCGCCATCCGTGTGCCTTACTCACATCCGTGTGCCTTACTCACATCCGTGTGCCTTACTCACATCCGTGTGCGAAAGCCATCCTCTTCGTCGAGAGACAAACTAATCATTACCGAATCCATCCGCCCCCCAAAACGCGGTCGCCGTCGTAAAGCACGACCGCTTGTCCGCGAGCGATTCCGAACTGCGGCTCGTCAAAACGAACTCGCAGGCGATCCTCGTCGAACACCTCAACCTCGGCGTCGGCCGCCTCGTGCTGTGAACGAATCTGCGCCTGACACACAAACCGTCCGGGGACTTCGTCGACCAGCCAGTTCAGTCGGTCGGCTTCCAGTTCCGTTTCCATCAACGCCTCGCGCGTGCCGATCGCGACTTGCCGCGTCGCCGGGTCAACGGAGACCACGTACCTCGGTGTGCCGAACGCGAGACCCAGCCCCTTGCGCTGCCCGACAGTGAATTGCTGAAAACCATCGTGATGGCCGATAACGTTCCCCGCCGTGTCGACAATCTCACCCGCCGTTTCTTGTTCACCCCGATACCGCCGCAGAAAGCCGACGTAGTCGTTGTCCGGAATGAAACAAATCTCTTGGCTATCCGGCTTGTCCGCGACACGCAGTCCCGCCTGCCGAGCGATGTCCCGGATCTCCGTCTTCGCGAAATCCCCGACCGGGAAGATCACTCGATCGAGGATCTCCTTCTTGATCCCGAATAGCACGTACGACTGATCCTTGGAGCGGTCGAGACCTCGAGTGAGGGCGAGGGGACGAGGAGGCGACACCCATCCGTCTGTTTGTGCCGAGTCCTTCATCTCTTCGTCCCCTGACCCCTGACCCCTGACTCCTGACTCCTGACCCCTGACCACCCGCGCATAATGCCCCGACGCGATGAATTCCGCGCCGACCTGCCGAGCGAACTCCCATAGCTTGCCGAACTTCAGCCAGTTGTTGCACATCACGCACGGATTCGGCGTGCGACCGGCGAGGTACTCGTCGGCGAAGTAATCCTTGATCCGTCCAAAGGCATCTTGAAAATTCAGCGCGTGAAACGGAATGTCCATCAGGTCCGCGACTCGCCGAGCATCCGCCGCGTCCGACGCGCTGCAACAACCTTGCTTGTGGCTCTTCGCATTCAGGATCGGTAGCTCCGCCCCTTGTGGTCGCGTCGCCGCGTGTGACGGCGACGTCCGGCAGGCACTGGACGCGACTTCCTCCGTCGCTCCAGAGCGCATGAACAATCCGATCACCTCGTAGCCTTGCTGCTTGAGCAAGTACGCCGAGGCGGAACTGTCCACTCCGCCGCTCATTGCCAAAACGACACGCTGGGACATGAGGCTGAAGGTTTCTGTGTGAGGGTTACATCGGGTTGAGTACCGGGGGGGTGAGATGGTTGTCGGTCGCATCAAATCGAAAATCGAAAATCACAAATCGAAAATCACTAGGCTTTGTTCCATGACGTGCAGGGCCAACCGCAGGTTCGCTTGCGTCCACAATAGCGGCGTGATGTCGTTGGGAACCCAATGCCCATTCTCGCAGTAGTACGACTCTGGACAGCGAAGTGGTGGGAAAGATGTTCCTTCGCCGGTCAGTTGCCGCAGGCTGCGATTCAGGTGATGCGTCTGCAGCGACAACTGCTGCGAGTCGCCGGTCGCCTGAAATCGCTGCCCATGAATCACTGACAAGATCGGATCGAAGATGCACCATTGAGCTTCGAAGCCCGGCTTAAGCAGTCGGTCGCGAGCCGCCATGTCGTCACTAAAGTCGACTGTGCGATTAGTCGGATCGAGCAACGTCTTGTAATCCGCGCACCAATACGAATCTCCCGGATACCGTCGCACGCCGTACGGACCCAGCAAATGAGTGACCGCGTCGGTGACAATCAGCTCGGCCATATCGCCGTCGACAATCTGCAAGGGGTAAATCAAAAACAACAACGCGGAATCGTATCGCCGCCGCTTCGAGTCGTCTTCTTGAACGCACTCCGCCGGCAAGATCGCTCGGAGGGCGGTGCGGCCGCATTCGACGAGCGACTCCGCGCGGCGGCACGTTTGATCGACGAATGACTTCGTCGCGCCGAGCGGCATCTGTTCCGAGGCCATCGTCAAGAAATAATCTCGCAGCGCGAGCAGTCCGGCCGTTGCCGCACCAATACTCGACGCTTCAATCTTGCGAGCTTCTTCCCAGTGGCCACTGTCCTCGTCTTCCCAAAACCGGATCGCCGCCAAGTACTCGACGAAGTTCGCCAGCAGCTTGATGTCATCACCCGACGGCCGCCAGTGCCCTTTGCGAGCCAGATTACTCGAAAGCCACAGCCAGTAGCCGATCGCGTCGTTCTGCGCGTGTGCCCATTGCTCGGATAACTCTGCGAGGGCCACGCCATCAAACCGAATGTGTGGCCGCTGCATGACATTCTTCGGATCGCTTTTGCCCCTGATGATGTCGCGGAGTTTGTTCCGTTGCGTGCGTAGAAACTTTGTGATCGCCTCGACCGCACGCACCGCCGGTTCGTGCTGTCCCAAGACATGAAAGTGATGCGCGATGTGGATGTTGTCGCGGATCCACACGTTCTGATAGCCGGTGTACTCCAGTTCTTCTGACGCCGCGAGAGCCGCGGAAAACAGCCCCGTGGGAAAGGTCGGAAATCGGAACGTGCCGTGCTCGTCCAAGTGCCTCGTGATCGCCTGCACGTCTTCGCGCCGATAGCTGTCGCGTAAGAATCCATCCAGGGGGTGAGTCATGTTGAACTCCGTGGGTGGTCCGATTCGAGAAGTGGCGATGGAGTGGAATCGGCTTGCGAGTCGGCCGCGCCCGACATCGGAAACGTCTCTGGCGTTTCGAGTGTTCGCCCCCACAGCCGTTCGCCGCGCGTTTCGGCTTCCTCGAATGAGCGACTCACTTCACCGGCCGCATCCGGCACGTCAATCGGATCGGGCGGTTCAATTAACGGAGCCGGTGATCGTGTCCGTCGTCTCTGCCAATACAGTCGGTCGTCCGTGAGGACGCCTTGCCGGTGCGCGCAGTTGAGGCACAGCCTTTCGGAACCTCGCTGCAAGTAGAGTTCGCCGTTGATCAGGATGTGAAACCACTCCTCGCCCGCCTGTTGGTAATGGCAATACTCGCGTTGCCCCGTTTTGATCCGCACGCTCCAGCCATCGGAAAACGGCATGTACAAACGACGCTCGACCAATTCAACATGCTCTCCTGATGGTTCCGCCGTTGCCGTGGTCTCGTGACCTTCCTGACTTTCCGTCCGCGCCACCGCCGACAGCACACGCTCGACTTCCTCCGGCAGCATTGCCGTTTTTGAAATCTCCTCCGCTCGGGACTTCACCGCGAAGAGCTCTTCCAATGCCTTTTGCAATCGCTCCGCGATCCCCTGCAAAGTTGCCGGTGCCTCATCTGGCGGTTCGTCACTGGGACTCGGCGATAAAGAATTGAGCGGCGTCACGATGAAAGCATCTCCACCAACACGTTCACGTCCAACATGTATATTAAAGCGGACCGTCTCGATTCGGCAGTACTGTCGACCCGCTGATTCGTGACAACCACAAAACCGGCGACTTGCGGCAACTTCCGCGCGGGCTATACTTCCACCCCGCTCGCAGATTCTCCGACACCGAGCCAGCTCAAATCAAATTCAGGATTGTGTGACGTTGCCGACCTCGGGCAAGTGGCGGAATTGGCAGACGCGCTAGGTTGAGGGCCTAGTTCCCTTTATTGGGAGTGCAGGTTCGATTCCTGTCTTGCCCACTGCTAGATAAGGACTTAGGGCGAACTCTCCTAAGTCCTTTTTTGTTTCCCAACACCGACTGGGGAGGAAATTGGGGAGCGCATTGCATTCGTGTTGGTCCTGCATCGGTTGACGTTGATAGGACAATCTTCGCGGGAGGGAAACACGATGGCTTGGTTAGACAAACGTGGCGACATCTATCGGCTGGTGTTTCAGCTTGGCGGGCAGACGTTCATTCGCCTCGACCTTTGCCGGCTGATTCAGTAACAGTTGCAGGTGTCCTCGTGAGCAACTTGGTTGTTACTTAAGGACGGTCTGTAGGGATCAGCATCTTCGACAGAGCTGGGAAAAAACGAATTCATGTCGACACTACTCGTCACCGGTGGTTGCGGATTCATTGGGGCGAACTTCATTCGCTGGCAATTGACAACTTATCCCGATCAGAAGATCGTGAACCTCGACAAGCTGACGTACGCCGGCAACCCGGAGAATTTGGCCGACATTGCGAACGACTCGCGATATGTCTTCCAACAGGGCGACATCGGTGATCGCGAACTCGTTGAAGGCCTGTTGCTGTCACAGAGTATCGATGCGGTTGTGAACTTCGCGGCGGAGAGCCATGTCGATCGGAGCATCCTGGACAGTGGGCCGTTCGTGCGGACGAACATCGTTGGCACACAAATTCTGATGGACGCCTGTCGCGCGGTGGGTGTGAGCCGTTTTCTGCAAGTTTCGACGGACGAGGTGTACGGCAGTCTCGGTGCCGAAGGCTTCTTCACGGAAGAAACTCCGCTGGCTCCGAACAGTCCGTATTCGGCATCGAAGGCGGCTGCTGACATGCTTGTGCGAGGCTACGTTCACACGTTTGGGTTTCCGGCCGTGATCACGAGATGCTCGAACAACTACGGGCCGTATCAGTTCCCAGAAAAGTTGATTCCGCTGTTCATATCGAACGCGATGCACGATCAAGCACTGCCGGTCTACGGCACCGGCGAGAACGTGCGTGATTGGATTCACGTCCTTGATCACTGCCGAGGTATCGACGCCGGACTGCGACAAGGTCGCGTCGGTGAGGTCTACAATTTCGGCGGACACAGCGAGGTGCGAAATATCGACCTGACGCTGCTGCTGCTCGATCTGCTTGGCAAGCCGCAGACGTTGATCAAGTACGTCGCAGACCGACCGGGCCACGACCAGCGATACGCGATCGACTGCCGCAAGTCGGAAACCGAACTCGGCTGGAAGCCGCAAGCGACCTTTCGCGAGGGATTGAAAGAAACCATCGATTGGTATCTCGCCAATAGAGCGTGGATCGACCGTATCAAGTCGGGCGAGTATCGCAAATAGTACGAGCAGCAATACGGGAAGCGATTCGAAAATGGACGTCGCTGAATTCTCAGGAATTCAGAGCGGTGGACGATCTCGGCTGGATTCTTGCGAATTCAGCGACTGGCAACAGGAAACTCACATGGATCACACGTTGCGCGAAAAGTGCGACGATTTACGGGCGCGCATCTTGCACCTGCGCGACTCTCTTTGACTTGATGATCAAGCAAAAACGGATCGACGAGATCAATTCCGCAATGGCTCAAGCCGGATTCTGGGGCAACCAAGAGAAGGCTCAAGGCATGGTCACGGAATTGCAGCAATTGCAGCTCGTGACAAAACCGTTGAAGGCCCTTGTGTCGGCGGCGGACGATATGCAAGTGCTGTTGGAGTTCGCGAAGGATGACACTTCTAGCGATAGCGAACGTGAACTCAAGCATTTGACCGGACAAGTCGAACAGCAGCTCGCGGAGTTGGAACTCCAAGAGATGATGTCCGCCCCGGAAGATGCCTGCGGCGCGTATGTGCAGGTTCAGGCGGGAGAGGGCGGCACCGACGCGGCCGATTGGGCCGAGATGCTGACGCGTATGTATCTGCGCTGGGCCGAGAATCACGGCTATGCGGTCGAAGAACTGGACCGCTCGCCGGGCGAAGAAGCGGGCATTCGCAACGCGACGTATGCGATCCGCGGCGATTATGTCTACGGACACTTGAAGGGTGAGAACGGCGTGCATCGGTTGATCCGCATCAGCCCGTTCGACGCGGCGGCTCGACGGCAGACATCGTTCGCGGCGGTGGACGTCACGCCTGAAGTGGACGAGAGCGTCGAGATCGACGTCGACTGGGAAAGGGACGTGCGCGTCGACACGTACCGCTCGGGCGGAGCGGGCGGACAAAAGGTCAATAAGACCGACTCGGCGGTGCGGCTGACGCACATCCCGACCGGCGTGGTCGCGGCCTGTCAAAACGAACGGAGTCAGCAGAAGAACCGTTCGATTGCTCGTAAGATGTTGATTGCCAAGTTGTATCAGATTGAACGCGAGAAGCGGGAAGCCGAGAGCGCCGCCAAGCGAGGCTCCAAAACCAAAATCGGTTTTGGCGGCGAGCCAGTGCGGCATTACGTTCTTAATCCCGATCAATTCGTCAAGGACGCGCGCACGGGCCTGCGAGTCGGCAATCCGTACCCCGTACTCGATGGCGAGATCGACGAGTTCTTGGAAGCGTATTTGCGCTGGAAACTTGGCAAGGTGTAGTCGGCTCGCGTCGCTGCTAAATGCCGGCAGCATTGGCGAGCGGGGGGCGTCAGCCCCCTGATGGGTTGCACGGTGATAAATGCGTGGTGATCGAGTGGAAACAGGTGGTCGTGCGGGCGCATCAGGGGGCTAACGCCCCCCGCTCGCCAATAACGGCTGTCGCGAGCGTATGGGGAGCGAAATGTCCGCCGAGATCGTCCCACGTCCGAACTTTCCGCCGCCGGTCTGTTACGGCTCGCTGCGGCTGACGTCGCGGTATCTTCTGTCGCCGTTGGCCGGGTTCACGAACTTGCCGTTTCGCCGCATCGTGCGCGAGATCGGCGGCGTTGGACTGGCCACGACCGATTTGGTCAACGCCCGCGGACTGCTTGAAGGAAGCCGCAAATCGCTCGAACTGATCGAGACCTGCCCCGAAGACTCGCCTTTTGCCGTGCAGATCTTTGGGAGCGATGTCAGCGCGATGCGTGAGGCGGCTCAATTCTTGGAAGCTCGCGGCGTTGACTCGATTGACATCAACATGGGCTGTCCCGTGCGGCGAATCGTCAGCAATGGGTCCGGCGCGAGCATGATGTGCCGGCAGGATGAAACGCTTCAGCTCGTGCGAGCGGTCGTGGAGTCGGTGCGGATTCCGATCACGGTCAAGATGCGGCTGGGTTGGGACAGCACGCAGATCACGGCTCCGATTTTCGCTCGCGAGTTCGAGCAAGCTGGTGTCGCCGCCGTGGCGATTCACGGACGGACGCGAGCTCAAGGATTCACCGGGGCCGTCGATCGAGCTGGCATTCGGGAAGTCGTCGAGGCGGTCGAACGCATTCCGGTGATCGGCAACGGTGATGTGCGCACGGTTGTTGACGCCGATATCATGCTCCGCGAAACGGGATGCCACGGAGTCTCGATCGGGCGTGGCGCGCTCGCCAATCCGTGGATCTTTCGCCAATTGGTGGAATGGGAAACGACCGGCTCGTTCAGCCCGCCGGGCAACTTTGACGAGCGGCTTAACCTGATGCGGCGACAGCTTCTGTATCTGGCGGAACTCAAAGATCCGGAGTCCGCGATCGTCGGCTTTCGAAAGATGGCTCATTGGTATTTGAAAGCCATGCACGTGCGCGCCCGATTGCGACACGAGTTCCAATTGCTGACGACCGCCGAGCAATTGGAAGAGTACTTCGATCAAGTCCACTGCGACGGTCCAGTGACCGGCTGTCGCTCGGGCGAATTGCCAGAGATGCACATCCCGGTTCCGTCAGGACCGGTCGAGCGGTGGTAGGACGGATTGCCAATCCGACCTACGGTTTCGGCATCCGCTCCCGAACGATTTGCTCCAGGCGATCGAGAACCTCCTCCGGTGACGAACCCGACGTGTCGACTCGGACCGCGTCAGCGGCGGCTTTGAGGGGATCGATGACGCGGCATTTGTCTCGATCGTCCCGTTCGCGAATGTGCCGCAGGATGTCGTCCAACTCGACTTTTTGGTCGTGTTCGCGCAGTTCGCGCTGCCGACGGGTAGCTCGTTCCTCGGCATTGGCCGTGAGGTAGAACTTGCACTCGGCGTTCGGGAAGACGGCGGTTCCTTGGTCGCGTCCTTCGGTCACGACATTGCGGCCCTCGGCGTACTCGCGCTGCCGAGCCGCCAGTTCACGCCGCA
>CAZPUJ010000788.1:0-9308 GCA_964589725.1 uncultured Planctomycetaceae bacterium | reverse complement strand
ATCGCCCCGGCCGAAGCTCCCCTCGCCAAGCTCATCCCCGTCGCCCCAAATCGACAAAATTCATGAAACAACAATCCCAACAAAAAGAAAAACCTCCACCCGAAAAACCAAAGTGAGTGCCATTGGGCGCTAGCCCCGGTTGAGAGCTCAACCGGGGCTAGCGCCCAATGGCTCATTGGCTTAAAATCTTCTTGCTTCTTGCGAAAACAAGCTCAACCGGGGCTAGCGCCCTGCGGCTCATTGGCTTAAAATCTTCTTGCTTCTTGCGAAAACAAGATCCTCACCGTTTGCAGAACAGAGGCTGGGGGAACGTGACGACGACAGAGACGACAGAGAAACCCAACGGTCTTCATCGCCACGATGACGCCTGCTACGATCCGCCGTGGTGAAAGAGTGATACAACAAGAAGTTGCCGCGGTACGAAAAATTCATGGCGGAACAGGCGAACGGAATCGCACGATCATTGGAGCCGAACCGGAGGACACGCGGTCCGCGTTCGCGCCGCGTCCGACAGCTTCGGCGCAATTTACGAGCAAGTCGTATCGACGGAGCGTTCTACGGTGTGACGATCGGCTTGGGCGAGACGTACTTGCCACTGTTCGTCCTGACCGTCGGGCTGAGCGAGGTGATGTCCGGTCTCGTGGTGAGTGTGCCGGTCCTGATCGGCGGCGCTTTGCAAATGATCTCGCCGTGGGCTGTGCGCGGACTGCGGTCACACGGTCGCTGGGTGATCTGCGTGGCCCTCTTCCAAGCGGTGAGCTTTCTGCCGCTCATTGCCGCCGCGTTCTTCGGACACATCTCTGGTTGGGCCGCGATGGCGGTAGCCTCGTTGTATTGGTCAGGGAATTTGGCGGCTGGGGCCGCGTGGAACGTTTGGATCGGGACGCTGATTCCACGTCCGATTCGAGCTCACTTCTTCGCCAAGCGAGTTCGATTGCAACAGCTAACGGTGCTGACGGGCTTTCTGGCCGGCGGCTTCGCGTTGCAGTTCGGCAACCAGCACGACTGCGTGCTGTTGGTGTTCGCGGTCTTGTTCACGATCGCCAGCGTGTGCCGTTTCGTTTCCGCAGGATTGCTGTCATTGCAGAGCGAGCCGCAGCCGCTGCCAGCCAACATGCGGCAATTGCCGGTGTTCGAACAACTGCGACAGTATCGCAGCAGTCCGGGTGGACGATTGCTGTTGTACATCATCTTGGTGCAGTTCGGCGTGTGGATTTCGGGACCATACTTCACGCCGTACATGCGACAGAAGTTGGGCTTGTCGTACAGTGAGTACGCGGTGTTGATCGCGTTTTCGTTCGTGTCGAAAATCGTGGCGCTGCCGATGTGCGGCCGGCTGGCCAAGCGATTCGGCGCGCGGCGGCTGTTGACGCTGGGCGGCTTGGGGATCGTGCCGATGTCCGCGATGTGGACCGTGTCGGACAATTATGCTTGGCTGTGCTTCACGCAGATTTCGGCCGGCATCGTCTGGGCCGCGTATGAATTGGCGTTCTTTCTGTTGTTCTTTGATTCGATTCCCGTCGCGGAACGAGTCAGCGTGCTGACGTTCTTTAATCTGCTCAATTCCGCCGCGCTGGCCGCCGGAGCAATGTTGGGTGGAGCACTCTTGCACTTCGGCGGGGAAACTCGTTGGGTGTATTCCTCGTTGTTCGTGGCATCGTCCGTCTGGCGGCTGTTCGCCTTGCTGTTTTTGGCGCGCGTGCCGGCGATCAGCGTGCCGGTGGACGCCGTCGGAATGGAGATCGAAGAGTTGCGTTCTACCGGCGAAACGCTCGATGGTCCGATCGTATCGAGCCTGCCGGACGAAGCGGGAGCACGAAGGGTGAATGACACTCAACTGACCACTGACCACTGACCACCCGTTGTCAGTGGTCAGTGGACAGTTGTTGGTCGCGGAGGACTTCGGCAGGTGGCAGCAGCCAGATTTCGCCGAAGTCGGAGGATTGCTCGGCGCGGAAGCTGTGGTGACGCAGGAGTTCCAGGATCGCCAGAAAGATGCCGATGATGCGGCTGCGTCGCGAAGCGTTGTCAAACAGCGCCGTGAACGCCACTTGGCCTTCGGCACGAACCTTGTTTCCGATTTGCTCGACATAGGTTGAAATCGGCGTGTCGTCGTAGCGGATTTTCGAGTCTTCCTCGATGACTTTGCGCTCGAGGATGCGACTGAGCGCGCTGACCAAGTCCCACAGCTCGATGCCTTTGATGCGGTCGGAACTGGGATCGCGGCCGCTGTCGGGGCGCTCGTTGGTCAGGCGCGGGTAACGTTCCTGCCACTCAGCGGCTCGCTCCTCGAGAGCCTTCGCGGCCTCTTTGAACTTTTTGTATTCGAGCAATCGCTGGATCAGGCCGCTGCGCGGGTCTTCGTCGGCGTCGACCGGAAGCTCTTCTTCCTCCGAGCTAGGGAGCACTATGCGACTCTTGATCTCGATCAACGTGCTGGCCATAACCACGAAATCTCCCGCGAGATCAAGATCGAGAAACTGCAACGCGATCAGATACCGCTGAAATTGAGCGGTGATCTCTGCAATAGGCAGCGCGCACAGATCAATCTCATTCCGCCGGACCAAGAACAACAGCAAGTCCAACGGTCCGGAATAGCGATCGAGTTCGAAGCGCATGAGAAGAGGTCAAAGGTCAGAGGTTAGAGGTTACGGGTCGCGGGCAGTGTCTTAGGGGCGCGGTTGAGTGTCCAGAGCGTTTGTACCGATGCCGTCAACCGCTTGCAGTGACCAAGCGATTGTTTCCGATAGTGATGTCCCGATTCCCTGACCCCCGACCCCTGAATTGCCGAATCCCGGACTTGGTTGCTACAAGTCTTCACTGACAGGCGGAGCGATCCAGGTGATGGCCGGGTCAGGTTTGAGAAAGCTGTCTGTCGATGATTTCAGGCGGTTAGTTTGTGATTTCTGCGGAGGCGATTCGCATGACCGGCTACACGGTACATACTGGCACGACCATCAAATTCTCGGAGAGTTGGGATCGCATTTTCGAGGGCGGCGAGTCGTCCTCGTCGCGGGCCGAGTCGACCAAGGCGACGAATGCGGGGCGCGCCAAACGATCGAAACTCGCAGCGGCGAAAAAATCGAAGGCTCGTGGTCGCGCTGGAAAGCGGTCCTTCGCTAAAACTGGCGCCGCGTCGTCAGGCAAACGCAAGCGGACGTAGTGGTCGGGAACGATTGCCGAGCGTCGCGCGTGGTCAGGAAGACCGGTCACCTATAAGCCACGGCGCAGAGGAATCTCTCATGTTGCACACGCCGATCACGACTGAGCGCCTGGATGGCAGCGAAAGCGAACGCCGATTTCGAGCCATCTTCGAGAATGACCCGAAGTGCCTGATGATCTTGTCAGCCGACGAGAAATTGTTGGACATCAACCCGGCGGGACTGCGAATCATCGAGGCGGAGTCTCTGGAGCAGGTCGTCGAAAAAGAGGTGCGCGAGTTTCTGTCGCCGGCATCGCAGGAGGCGTGGATTGACGGGGTCGAGAAAGTGCGTCAAGGCGTGGCTCACGCTTGGGACCCGCAGATTCAGGGCCTGAAAGGATCGCGGCGTTGGCTGGAAGGTCAGTTAGTGCCCTTGCGCGACGCGGCAGGCAACGTTGTTCGATTCCTGGCGGCAGGACAAGACGTGACCGATCGACGCAAGGCGGAATCGCAGCTGGCGCACGTCGGTCGCCTGCGCCTGATGGGCGAGTTGCTGGCCTGCATTTCGCACGAGATCAATCAGCCGCTGTTCGCGATCGTCAACTTCGCGGCCGCCTGCGAGAAAATCTTGCAGGATGATCGCGTCGATCAAGTCGATCGCCTGCGAGAGTGGACGCACAAGATCGCCGAACAGGCCACGCGCGCGGGAGAGATCATTCGCCGCTTGCGAGATTTCAGCCGCAAATCGACACCACATCGCTCAACCGTCGAGATCAACGACATGGTCATGGAAGCGACCGGACTCGTCGCCGCAGAGGCAAGTGCGAAACGCATCGACCTGCAATGCGACATCCCGTCCGAGCCGCTGAAAGTCCTGGTCGATCGCATCCAAGTCCAACAGACACTGGTCAATTTACTGCGGAATGCCTACCGCGCTCTGGCCAAGAATCAACTGGAAGATCGTCACGTGGCAATTCACACGCAGGTCGCCGATGGATTCCTGCAATTCTCGGTGTGTGACAACGGTCACGGATTCCGTGGCGTCGATCCTGAGCAACTCTTCGATCCGTTCTTCACGACAAACCCTGATGGCTTGGGGTTGGGACTGACCATCAGTCGCTCGATCGTGGAGGCTCATGGCGGCCGACTGTGGGCTCAACAGAACCCTGACCACGGCGCGACTTTTCTGTTCACGTTGCCAGTCAGCCACAGCGAACCGATCAGCGACGGACCGTCCGCGCACACCGAACCGAAGTTGAATGCTCACGATCGTCAGCGCGGCGGGTAGAGCGGCTGTCCGCTCCATCCGAGCTTCCGTTGCAGCGTCGTGTAATAACCCCGCCCGGGCAGCTTCGCGAGTTTGAACGTGACCGCAGCTCGCTTCACATGCACGACGTCGCCGACTTCCAGCGGCCGACGGTATTGACCATCGACGACCAAGAGGGCGTCTTTGGACGTGTCGGACAGCCGTAGGCTGTAAATGCAGTCGGCGCGTTCGACCAAGGGCCGGTTCGACAATGTGTGCGGACACATCGGTGTGATCACAAACGCCTGCAAGTCTTGTCGCAACAGCGGACCGCCAGCCGACAGACTATGTGCCGTCGAACCCACGGGAGTGCTGATGATCAGTCCGTCACAACTGTATGTCGTGACCAACTCGTCATCGATCGCGAGCCGGACTTCGATCATCTGCAATGAACTCGCCGCGCAGACGATGGACTCGTTCAGCCCCAAATAGGTCTCGACGGAGCCGTCTTTTCGTTGCAGCATGCATTCGAACATCAAGTGCTCGATCACCTGAAACTGTCGCTGCTGCAACAAGGGCAGCATGTCACGAAATTCTTCCGGCGAAAGATCAGCCAAGAAGCCAAGCCGTCCCAGATTCACGGCCAGAATGGGCAGTTGATTTCGGCCGAGTTGATGACACGCTCGCAGAATCGCGCCGTCGCCGCCGAGCACCAGGACCAGGTCCGCTGAAATACTATCTAGAGGCTCGCTGCCCGGAGCCGCCTCGGCTACGAGTTTGACTCCCTGCTGCGACTTCAAGAATGCCGTCAACTCCGCAGCCGTGCGTTTCACGCGGTCCAGGTCGGCCTGAGCCAACACGATCACTCGCAATTCCGCTTCAGCCATGACACCAACTCCTCGCCAAGATGCCGGCAGAATAAACCGTCTCCGCACGGAACGGAATGGGCTGTCCCCCAGCGATCACGGCTAATGTCTGCTTCTGGAGGGGGGTTACTCCACCACGCTGTCGTTACGACCAGTGCTTTCATTCGCACTCGCACGGCTTGTCTGTCCGACATCACTCATCGTGATGCGTGCCGTCGTCTGGCTAAATGAGCAATTTCTGCTGGGTAAACTGGCGATATTGGGAAGCAGTGATGCGAAACGCGGACTGCAGAAGCTGTCTGGGACTTTGACAATGATTTGGACTTTCCGGCCCACACCGGGTCGGTTCTAAAGGGAGGAATCATCTTGTATCTCAACGAGCACACGTCGTCGTCACCGGAAAGAGATCTGCTAAGCAACCCGTACGTCCGCTGGGGACTGATGCTGGTGGGCATCTTCATCGGATTTTTGGCGCTGGACATCATGCTTCGTCGGCCGCTGTTGCGCGAGTTGGCTTACGTCAAACGCGAACTGGCGACAGTCGAACAGGACATGCAAGAACTGATCGGTACGACGGGACAAGCCTGGGAAACCAGCAACTTGCTGAGTGCGCTGAACGCTCAAAAACGACAAGTTGAACCAGCCCGCGCTGCACTGGCCGACCTACGCGAGTTTCGTCAGTCCGTCGAGATGGAGGCTCAGAAGACGAGCGATGCAGTCGCCTCGCTGAATCAGATCATCGAACTGCAACAGCGAGTGTCCAGCCAACGTGAGTCGTTGTCTGACGTCGAGAAAATCTGGTCAGATGTCGTCGGCTTGCATGATCGGCTACTGGCGGAGAAAGAGGCTCAACAAAACGCCGTCGTTAGTTTGAACCGTGTTTCCCAACTGCACAAACAGGCCTGCGACACGGCCAAGGACGCGGAGCGGGCCGCCATCGAAGTCCAAAAGCTCGGCGATTTGCGGACGAAAGTCCTGGAAAACTCGGCTGGCGTCGAAGACGCGCAGAAGAATGCGGCGGAGTTGATCGCCCTCAAGGACACCATCAGCAAGGCCAACGATGTCAGCTTCGTCCAACAGGCTGCCGACCGATTGTTGGCTTTGCGAGACTCGTTGATCGCGACGGACGATCGCACGGAGAAATCGCAGGCTCACGCGCAAGAACTTCTTTCGCTACGTGATGAATTGAATGCCACGGCTGAGGACACTCAGGCCGCGACACAGACCTGGGCCGACTTGAAGAAACTGGAACGAGGACTCCGTGCCGCGGGCGGCGACATCGCTGAATCCGTCGAAACCTTGGAACTGCTGACCGATCTGAGCGAGGAATTCCGCCAGCAAACGCAGTCGCTGGCCGGACTGCGAAAGAGCTTGATGGACATCGTGATGTTGGAGACGACCGTCGGTCGCGCATTGCGAGTCCTTGAACCGCTCGCCCAACTGCGGAACTTGCAGCGACTCAGCGACACGGAAGTCAAGGCCGCCGCGCGAGCCATCCTGGACCAGCGAGCCTCGAAGCTCACCCACGGCAACGGTTCTGATGTCGCCGACGCCGCGAAGCGATTGCCTGACGAAGACCGCTTGTTCCAAGACAAGCCGCAATCTGAAATCAGCGAGCGGTTGGTCCCGCCTCCGCAAGACCTAATCGAGGAAGGCGACCCAATAAATTGATCCGAACAAATGCACGGCGGAGAGGTTGCGGCCGCTGACCGAAGCTCATGCTCGCTTGAGACGCGGATCCGCGGCCAATATACTCCACCTCTTCACTTCTCGCTCCAATGATCAAACGACGGTGGTGTTATGCGGTTTTCCTTGGTCGATCGCATCATTTCCCTGGAACCGGGGAAGACGATCACTGCCGTCAAGAACGTGTCGCTCGCCGAGGAATACTTGCAGGATCACTTTCCCGGCTTCCCGGTTTTTCCGGGAGTCATGATGGTCGAGTCATTGGTGCAGGCCAGCGCTTGGCTGTTGCGGCACTCGGAGGATTTCCGTTTCAGCACAATCTTGTTGAAGCAGGCCAAGGCGTTGAAGTTCAATAACTTCGTGACGCCTGGCAAGACCCTGACGGTGACGTCAACCGTCCACAAAATGGATGAGTCCGAGTGTGTGTTCAAGAGTGAGGGCAGCGTGGACGGCGCGTCGGCCGTGAGCGCAAGAATCACTTTGCAACGCTTTAACTTACGCGATCACAATCCGAATTTGGCGAAGGCCGATGAACATTTGATTGGTCGGCTGCGCGAGTTGTTCGCTCATCTTTGGAGCGGATCGTCGGCGACGTCGGCTTAACGAGAGTTGCAACATGAGTTTGTCCGGCAAAGTGGCCTTAGTCACCGGCGGTAGCCGCGGGATCGGTAAAGCGATCGTGCAGGCCCTCGCGCGAGCCGGTGCGAAGGTCGCCTTCGTCTATCGCTCGAACACCGCGGCGGCGGACGCTTTGGTCAATGAGTTGAAGGGCGAAGGGCACGAAGTCTTGGCCTATCAGGCCGACGTGAGCAGCAAAACGGAAGCGGATCGAATCGTCGACGTCATCGTGGCGAAATGGGACGGCGTCTATGTCTTGGTCAACAACGCCGGGATCATCAAGGATGGGCTGCTGGCGACGATGTCGGTCGAACAATGGCAAGCCGTCATCAATACGAACCTCAACAGCGTGTTCAATTTCACTCAGGCCTGCACACGACCAATGATGTCGGCTCGCGAGGGCCGAATCATCAATATTTCCAGCGTCGCGGCGAACTTTGGCAACTCAGGACAGGCGAACTACGCCGCCAGCAAAGGAGGCATCGAAGGTTTCACGCGATGTCTGGCGAACGAATTGGGCCGTCGCGGAATCACCGTGAATGCGATTGCTCCGGGCTTCATCGCCACGGATATGACCGAGGCGATCCGTAACGCGGCGGAAGACACGATCAAAAAACAAATCCCGGCGCGGCGACTCGGCAAGCCGGAAGACATCGCGAATACGGTGCTGTTCCTGGCCAGCGAAGGGGCTTCATACGTGACGGGCAATGTGATCACAGTTGATGGCGGACTGACATTGGGAGCGGGAATGTAGCGTGGTAACCTCGGGGTTGGTGCGACGCCTGTCGGCTGATCGCGGGTTTCGATAATGGGTCGGTGACCGGTCGGTTCGCGGAGCCGGTGACCGTAATTCAGTAACGCGAGTTATTCGATTCAGGCCGAGTTCGGGCGAGCGATTCCGACATGGAGTGCTCACACCGGCGGGCCGGGAGATTCTGGAAATGACTTCAGAAGAGATCTTCGACAAGGTGCGCGTGACGTTGGTTGACGCCCTGGGAGTCGATGAGGAGGAAGTGACCCTCGAGTCTCGGCTGGAAGCCGATCTGGGAGCCGAGTCGATCGACTTCCTCGACATGGTTTTCCGGCTCGAGAAGAACTTTGGCATCAAGATTCCGCGCGGAGAGCTATTTCCGGAAGACATCGCTTCCGCGGATTCCGGTTTCGTGAAGGATGGCAGACTCAGTGCCGAAGGCATTGCCTCGCTCAAACAGAAGATGCCGCACTTCGACACGGAAAAATTCGCCAAAGACCCCAAGGTCGAAAACATTCGCGACATGTTCACGGTGCAAATGCTCGTGAAATTCGTGAAGAACAAACTGGCGGCTTGACGTCGCCACGTATTTCTTGACATCTCGAGGCAGCTCCGGTTATGCGGTGGTTCTGGATCGATCGCTTCACCGAATTTCAAAGCGGTCAGTACGCCAAGGCGATCAAAAACGTCACCCTGGCGGAAGAGCATCTGCACGACCACTTCCCCGGCTTCGCCGTGATGCCGGGATCATTGATGCTCGAAGGAATGGCTCAGACCGGCGGCATCCTGCTGGGCGAGAAGCACAACTTCGAGCACGTCGTGATCCTGGCGAAAGTGCCCAGCGTCACCTTTCACGGTTGGGTCATTCCGGGCGACACGCTCGTGTACACCGCGAAGCTGATCGACGACCGTCCGGAAGGTGGCTCGGTCGAAGTCACTGCTCACGTGGGAGACCGCTTGGTCGCCGAAGCGGAAATCATCTTTTCGCACGTCGACCAA
>CAZPUJ010000787.1:0-4486 GCA_964589725.1 uncultured Planctomycetaceae bacterium | reverse complement strand
CGATCGTCGCCGCCGGTCGCTGATCGCTCCACGCGAAGCATTCCCCTAGCATCGGAACGCCGCCAAACTCTCAGCCGGGCTTCTTGAACACAGGATTAGATTCCGGCTCGATGACTCGCGGAATCTAATCCTCAATTTGTTCGGCATGGGCATTCACTTATGACGACGAACTACTTGGGAAAATGCTCACCCCAATTAATCTTGGTTCGCCAGTTACGAGTAGTTGCGTTTAATCGCAGGGAACACTGAATCCCACCGGAACAAATCTTCATCGTCAGCACCTAACGATTCTATTCCAAGTATCGATGCCGCGACCGACAGATCGCAATCCCTTCCGGCATCACGTGGACCCAGTAGAGTCGGCAACGGCCGCGCGAGTAGTGAACCATCGCCGGCAAGTACTTGTGGAGGGCCAAACTCGTAGGCTGCTCCGTTGGCGTCAAGCCATTGGTCGTCATCTTGCCCATTATCGGTGCGAAGTGACGCGTACTGACGACCTTGCACAAAAACGGAAAACTTGAATCCCCCGAAAATGCTATCGTACCAGACAGTGAAGGCCACATGGAACCGCTGAGATAGGTTACTTGCCATCTGATCTAAATCACCGTGCCTGATTTGACGTTCTATGCGATTATTGGCAAGAGCGCTCATCACCCGTACGCCGAAAATTTCATCCCGAATCCGGATGAGATCCAAGCCAAGATGCTGGTCCGCAAGGTCATCGAATGCGGCAACCGCAGACTCGTGGGGAGCACGAAAAACCGCACCATGGCAGCGATAGCTCATAGACGACTTATTCTAGCAACGGTTACCGCGGAGACAACGAAGACTTGCCCAACAGTTGAGTATCCCGAACGCGGGCTAGCTCAGAAACGTCCGCGAGCGAATTCCCGACGGATATGGGTCGCACGATCGCATCGGTTCGAGAGGCTGTCAAGCATGCCGCCTTTTGGGATCCTGTTTGTTTGACAGCGAAAGCGGCGTTCGGCATATTTCGGGAAAAGCCGATTTCGGCCTAATTCTGTTCGTGCCGAATTCGGATGGTGATGAGCTTCAGAAAGGTTTGGACGCCATTGGGCAGTGGGAGTCAAATCCGAAGGAGCGAGAATGGCTGAATAAGCGATTGGAATTCTTCGTGGCGAGCCGTCGGCACGATGTGTCTCAAACCACCGTGACCGAAGTTTTGGAGTACCTCGATTGGGAGATCCACCACAGCCAAAAGGAGTGGCAGGTTTTGCAGTCGTTGTCAGCGATTTGCTACTTGATGGAGTTCGGTTGCGGACGTCGCGAGTTTGAGTTTCCGGTGCTCCGCGAGAAGTGGCTGGAACAGCACGCCAAAGCCTCGGCCGCGCTGGGAGCGGCTGCCGATGACGTTTCCTCATTCGGTTTGGACGAGACCACGGTGGAAGGGCGTTTGGGGCGGCGGCTGCGTTTGCTGCACTATTCTCGACGAACGGAAGAGGCGTACCGTGGCTGGTGGCAACGTTTCCAGCAGTTCTGTGGACAACGACAGGTCGAGTCGTTGGGGCCTGACGACGTGCGTCGGTTTCTCGAGGCCTTGGCCGTTGAGCGAAAAGTTTCGGCCAGCACGCAGAACCAAGCGCTCAACGCGCTGGTGTTCGTGTTTAAGGAGATTCTGCAGCGGCCGCTCGGCGATTTAGGGGAGGTCGCTCGTGCTCAGCGTCCCAAGCATTTGCCCGTCGTACTCAGGCGGGACGAGGTGCAACGAGTGCTCAGCGAATTGACGGGCACGCATCAACTGATGGGTTGGCTGCTTTATGGCTGCGGGCTGCGTTTGAATGAGTGTCTGACGCTGCGAGTCAAAGACATTGACTTCGAGTATCGGCAGATCATCGTGCGTGACGGTAAGGGGGAAAAAGACCGCGTCACGGTCTTGCCGGATGCCGTACAGCCGGCGTTGAAAGGGCATTTGGCTCGCGTCCAACAATTGCACGATCGCGACTTGGCCGGTGGTCAGGGTGATGTGTATTTGCCTTATGCCTTGGCGGTGAAGTATCCGAACGCAAGCAAGTCCTGGGGCTGGCAGTTCGTATTTCCGGCGGCCGGGTTTTCCACCGATCCTCGCAGCGGCGCGGTGCGGCGGCATCACGTGCATGAGTCGAGTATACAAAAGGCGTTCAAGTCGGCTGTTCAGCGAGCCGCGATATCAAAGCCGGCCACACCGCACACGCTGCGGCACAGCTTCGCGACGCATTTGCTGGAAGATGGTCATGACATCCGCACGGTTCAGGAATTGCTCGGACACGCCGATGTCGCGACGACCATGATTTACACGCATGTGATGAATCGTCCGGGGCTCGCCGTTCGCAGCCCGCTGGATGGCATGGCTCAGCACGTGCCAGCCCGCGCGTGAATTCGTGTTTCGACTGAAGCGTTGAGCGAAGTCCGCAGACCTGCCGGCTAGGCCTCGAACAAGCGACCCCACTGGGTTTGCCCCAGTGGCTCGCGGGTTTCTGCACTACGGACCGCGCGCTTTCGCGTGATCTGGACGGTAGTGCAAAAACCCGCGAGCCACCGACACAAGGTCGGTGGGGGTGCAGGACTTCGTGTGTTTGAATGCTAGGTCAACACATTCAACCGCAGACGCAGCAAATCGAGGGCCGACTTTGCCGCGCGGTGGCGGGCGAACGAGACGTCGGCGACGGGGATGTGTTCTTGGACTTCGACTCCCGACGAGTGCGACAGGGCGAGAAACAGTCGTGGAATGCCGTTTGGATCAGCGGCGTCGGGTGTCAGCGACCCGGCGATGGCGAGCGTCAAGTCGGAGCCGAATGTCGCGCGAGTCTGTTGTGCCAGCCAGCACGCTCGGTCGGCGGTGCTTATGGAATCGTGGGGCGGGTTTTCAATCCGGCCGGTTTCGGCCGGATTCAGAATCCGGCTTACGGTCGAGCCGACGATGCCGCCGAGAAAACAACGTTCGCTGTCCGTCGCACTGGTTAGCCAAAGGGAGAGCACTCCGCCAGTGACTTCGTCGGCGATGGCGACGGTCAGACCGCGCGTGTTGAGTTCTCTGACGACGACGTCTTCGAGTTGCTCGTCGTCCTCGCCGAAGACCAGTGAACCGAGTCGGTCATGGATCACTTGTTTCGTCGCGGCGATCTTGGTGTCGCATTCGGACTCGGTCGCGCCGTGAGCTTCGATGCGGAGCGTGATCGTGCCTTCGTGGACCGTAATGCCGACCTCTGGGTCTTGGCCGCGAGCGGTCAGGTCACCGAGTCTTTCCTCGCAGACCGATTCGCCCACACCGTAGCAGTTGACTCGCGCGCGGCGGATGACTTTGTGGGAATGGGGCAGTCGCGGCAGCACGCGATCGCGAAACATCGGCTTCATTTCACTGGGGACTCCGGGCATTGCGGCGATCACGCATGTGCGAATGTCCGGTCCCCTCTCCCTCTGGGAGAGAGTGAGGGTGAGGGGGAGCTGTCTTCGAGTATCGACTGACCGTTCGGCCCCCTCACCCTGGCCCTCTCCCCCGATGCGGGGGAGAGGGGATTGATTAACGGTTGACGTAGTTTGTGGCGAAACGCTTTCGTTCGAGCATTTTTCTGCGGGCTGTGAGTCGTTTGGACGTTCGCTTCCCTCACCCGGCCTTCGGCCACCCTCTCCCACGGGGAGAGGGGAGGGGACGGGCAATTCCATCCAGATGCCGGGAGCGGTGCCGTGTGGGTTTTCGATCGGTGCGCTGCCGGCTGGGAACATCGCTTGAATGAGGTTTCGTTCCGGCATGACTCGCTTGCGTTTGGCGAACATGTCTCGAATCGCCTGCAAACTTGGCTCGTGTGGGACGAGTTCGACTCCGGCCAAGTCAGCGAGGGCTTGCCGGGTGAGATCATCAAGCGTCGGGCCGAGGCCACCGGTGATGAGCACGATGTCGGAACGCCGCACCGCAGCGCGGAGCAACTCCAACATCGCGGGCATGTCGTCGGCGATTGTCGAGTGCAGCAGCACGGGCACTCCGACGGCGGCCAGTTCGATGCTGAGCCATTGACTGTTGGTGTCCAGTTTGGCACCGGTGGTCAGTTCGGTTCCGATGGCGATGATTTCGGCGTGCATGGTGGGATGTTCCGCTCATTAACGCAAATCGTTAAACAAGTGACCCCACTGAGCTTGCCTCAGTGGCTCGCGGGTTCTTGCACTACTTGAACTCCACTCGAAATCAACTGCCTCGTAGTGCTGAAACCCATAAACCGCCGACGCAAGGTCGGCGGGGTCGGTTGTCTGAGGGCTAATGGATCGCTTGTCTTTCCGCCAACACGCGACGGTAGACGTCGGCTGTTTGTTGAATCATGCGGTCGAGGTTGAAATCTCGCAGAACCATTTGTCGGGCGGAGTCGGCGATGCGGCGTGCTCGGAAGGGATCGCGGAGCAGTTCCAGAATCCGTTGAGCCAATCGGCCACTGTTGGAGGGCGGGACGACGAGGCCCGTTTCGTTGTCGTGGACGATGGTGTAGACGCCGTCAACGCC
>CAZPUJ010000786.1:0-2535 GCA_964589725.1 uncultured Planctomycetaceae bacterium | reverse complement strand
CCAACATCCCGACCAAACACGCCACCAACTTGGCCTCGCTCATGACGCTCAACTTTCAGGAGTTTGAAAACGTCTCACTCATGGCCGCGTAAGGTATAGTGGCGATGCCGCTTGGGCGAGAAGCCGAAGCACGGCGAAACTGAACTTACGCTGGAGTCTCGGCCGATGTCGAAGTTACGATGTCTGCCCGCAGTGGTGCTAGCGGATTTCCGGAGGCGACTATGCTCACGATCCTCGACGACGGTGCTCGGCTGTGCGATCGGCTGACGCGGCGCGAGTGGATTCGCGTGGGCAGTCTCGGCGCCGGAAGTCTGTCGCTCGCGCACCTGCTGGCGGCGCGGAATATGGCTCACGGCAAAGAGGCCAGTCGAACCAAGATGACTTCAAGCGGTTCTGCCGCCGCGTTCGGCAAGGCCAAGTCGGTGATCTTGTTCTGGCTCACCGGCGGTCCGCCGCAGCATGAGACGTGGGACGTGAAGCCCGATGCGCCGGCCGAGATTCGCGGCTCGTTCGGTCCGATCGCGTCAAAGACGCCGGGAATGTTTGTCGGCGAACTGATGCCCAAAACCGCACGGCTGACGGACAAGATCGCCGTGCTGCGAGCGATCGTCACCGGCGACAACGCGCACTCGTCCAGCGGCTATCAAATGCTGACGGGCGTGCCGCACGTTCCGCTCAATGCCGAAAGCGTGACGGCGAAAGCTCCGAACTTGTGGCCCTGCGCCGATTCGGTCGTGCGATCATTGCGACCGGCGCGGGGCGGCTTGCCGGCGTCGATCGTATTGCCGGAACACATCTGGAATGACGGCAACTTCCCATGGCCCGGACAAGACGCCGGGTTCCTCGGCCGCAAGTTCGATCCTTGGCTGCTGCATTGCGATCCGAACTCGCCGAGGTTCAAAGTTCCCGACTTGGCGTTTCCCGACGAGATCAGCAACGTGCGGTTCGACGCTCGGCGATCATTGCTCGATCAAGTCAATCGGCACTTGGACGGCACGTTGCAAGGCGACGGCGTGCAGCGTTTCAGCGATGAGGCTCAGCAAGCGATCGGCTTGCTCAGCGGCACCACGGCGCGATGCGCGTTCGATCTGTCGCAAGAACCGGACTCGGTGCGCGATCGCTACGGCCGGTCGCGATACGCTCAAAGCGCATTGCTCGCGCGGCGATTGGTTGAGGCGGGAACGTCGATCGTGCGGCTCACCTGGACACGCATCGAAGGGCAACCCAATCAAGGTGGCTGGGACACGCATGCGCAGCACGCCAAGGCGCTGCAATCGCTGCTGATGCCGATCATGGATCAGTGCTACTCGGCACTCTTGGAAGATTTGTCCGAGCGCGGCTTGCTCGACGAAACGCTGGTTGTCTGGCTGGGTGAGTTCGGCCACACGCCGAAGATCAACGGCAACGCGGGCCGCGATCACTGGGGGAATTGCTTCTCCGTCGCGTTGGCCGGCGGCGGCATTCGCGGTGGTACCGTCTTTGGAACCTCTGACCGCGACGCCGCGTACCCGATCGAGGGCCGAGTCGCTCCCAGCGATCTACTGGCGACGATCTTTCACTGTCTCGGCTACACTCCCGAAACCGAACTGCACGACACGCTCGGCCGCCCGTTCCCCGTCAGCCGCGGTAATGTGATCGAAGCCGTACTGTGATGTTTTGCCGAGACGCCATTGGATCACGGTAGCCGGATCACCGTCGGCCGGCACAAGGCCGGCAGCTACGCTATCAGCCAAGTTGTTTGCGGAATCGCGTGACGCTCAGGGCCAGGATCGCCGAGCAACACGTCAGCAGGCCGATGATCGGAAACGTCAGGTCTTGAGCATCGGCGCCGCGCAGCACGACGCCGCGCAAGATGTCCACGAAATACGTCGCGGGGATCGCGAATGTCACGAGGTAGATCGGCAGCGGCATCTCGTCGCGTGGAAACACGAAACCTGACAGCAGCACCGACGGTAGCATCAGCAAGAAGGCGAACTGCATGGCCTGCAATTGCGTCTTGGCGAGCGTCGAAATCAACAGACCCAGGCCGAGCGCACAGACCATGAAGAGCATCGAGAGCGACAGCAGCAACGGCAGGCTGCCGTGAATCGGCACACCGAACACGTAGACCATGACGCACAGCACCGAGAGCAGTTCGAAGATGCCGACCAGCGAGTACGGGATCAGTTTTCCCAGCAACAAGCCCAGTCGTCCGACGGGCGTGACGAAGAGTTGCTCCAGCGTGCCGAGTTCTCGTTCGCGCACGATGGCGAACGAGGTCAGGAACAGCGTCACCAATTGCAGGATGATCGCCGCCAAGCCGGGCACGAAGAAGTGCGAGCTTTCGAGGCTCGGGTTATAGAGCAGTCGCGGCCGAATCTCGATTGGCAACGTGACGCGGCCGAATTCGTTGCGCGCGGGCACGGTTGGCAGCGATTCGGCAAACGTTTTGGCGAGCCGTGTCGATTGCACGAAACCCAGCAGGTTCGTCGTGTTCAATGCGGTGGTCGCCACTTGCGAATCGCTGCCGTCGACGAGCACTTGCACTTGAACTTG
>CAZPUJ010000785.1:0-5920 GCA_964589725.1 uncultured Planctomycetaceae bacterium | reverse complement strand
ATGAAACGATCATCGAATGACGGCAAGATTGGCCTGAGGAAATGATCGGCGACGGATAGCGAGGTTATCGTGCGACGACGAAGCGTCAACACCAAAGGCACGCCGGGGGCAGCTTCAAGTGCGCCGGTTGGTATCGGTGCGATCTCCATTCGATCGTGAAAGCGATGTCACGTATCGCGGAACGAGATTTTCGGACGGGAGAGACCGCACCTTGCGGTCATGGCACGAGATTCAGATTCAGTTGCCTCGCCAACGTCCAAGCTTGCTGGCTTTCGCTCCGAGAAATCACACGATTCAAGCTCTCGTCACGGGTTGCCTGCCACTTCGGTAAATAGCCGTCGCGTAGGCTGAATTTGGTGCCTGGCAGATTGTCTTGCATCCACTGAAAGATCGGAACCGCGCAGCATTCCCAATGTCCCGGCAGTAAGAGATGTCGCACGATCAAATCGCCGCGCGCCGCCGCCGCCCATGACAGATTCGGAGTGACCTTCTCCAGGTATCCATCAATCCCCGCGATCCGCCGAGCACACTCGTCGTTGCCAAACTTCAAATCGGCCACGTAAACCGAGACGATTCCGTCGAGCAGCTCAAACGCATCGCGAGTCCCATGAAAGTCCGACTTCCACACAATCGGCGGCAAGTCGCTGACGACGGCCATCGCGCGCAGGATTTGCGGCAGGTGAATCGTCGGCTCGCCGCCAACCCACTGTACGTTGCGAGCCCCTTGCCCGCAGCCCCAAGCGACCGTTTTGGCGAAGAACTCGGGTGTCAGCAGCGTGCCGCGACTGGGATCAAACGCATTCACCTCGGCGATGCAAAACGCACAGCGCAGGTCGCATCCCGACAGATAAAACAGGTGCGATGGAATCAGCTCCAATTCCTCGCCATACTCGACGCGATGCCGGAAGACTCGCGCTTCGACCCCCGCATGACACGGGCCGCGTTCTCCCGCCGAACGGTCGACGCCGCAGCGATGCTCGCACAGCAGACAGTGCCGATTATGGCCCGCTGCGATTGGCCAACGTGCCGTGCAAAGCTCGGAGGGGGACATGAGACTCGCCAACCGAAAGGAGAATCGAAGCCGGTCGCTGCCGCGCCGTCAAAACTGCGGACTGACATGACGGATGATTGACGCGAGGTTATCGTGACCACGCGAATCGTCAACTGCGGCTCGCTGTTCGTTCGAACGTTTCTCACAAGGCCAAGACGAATCCCCGCAGTCCTGGCCGCGCGAAGTCTGCATCGATGGAGACTGTCATGATCGGAAATCGGTGTTCGGTGGTGGCGATGTCAGCGTGGTTGAGCCTTTGCTGGACCTCTCTTTTCGCCGCCGAACCGCGTCCCGGCGACGAGGCCATCGAGAAGTATCTCGCGAGCGAGACGAATTGGGTCAGTCAGAGTGTGCTTGAAGGGGCTGAGTCGCGGGAGCAGTGGGAAGCTCGGCGCGAGGAGTTGAAGCAGCAGTATTTCGACATGCTCGGACTGTGGCCGGTGCCGGAGAAGACTCCCCTCAACGCGACGGTCACCGGGACGGTCGAGCGGGAGAACTTCAGTGTCGAGAAGGTACATTTCCAATCGAAGCCAGGGTTGTATGTCACCGGGAATTTGTATCTGCCGAAGCCGTTATCCCCGGCGAGCGGGGGGCGTCAGCCCCCTGATGCGTCCAAGGAGAACGCGGCCAATTCGTCGGGAGAGTCGGCAGACTCTCAAAGCATCAGGGGGCTGACGCCCCCCGCTCGCCAAGGCAAATTACCGGCCGTCCTTTACGTCTGCGGTCACTCGGGCAAAGGACGCGACGGGAACAAAACGGCGTTTCAGCAGCATGGGATGTGGTTCGCGACGCATGGGTTCGTGTGCCTGATCATCGACACGCTGCAACTCGGTGAAGTCGCCGGTATTCATCATGGGACGTACAACCACGAGCGCTGGTGGTGGCATTCGTATGGCTACACGTCCGCCGGCGTCGAGTGTTGGAACGGCGTGCGAGCGATCGACTATCTCGTGTCGCGGCCCGAGGTTGATCCCGAGCGAATCGCGGTCACGGGAATCAGCGGCGGCGGGGCGGCGACGTTTTGGATCTCGGCGGGGGATGAGCGAGTCAAAGTCTGCGTGCCGGTCAGCGGCATGAGCGATCTGCAAAGCTACGTGACCGACAAGGTCTGCAACGGTCACTGCGACTGCATGTTCCTGTACAACGCCTATCGTTGGGAGTGGACGACCATCGCGGCGCTGGTGGCTCCGCGGCCGATGCTGTTTGAGAACTCCGGCTACGACACGATCTTCCCGATGCCCGGCAATGAACGCATTCGAGCTCGGCTGGCGAAGCTCTACAACTGGTACGAGAAGAAACCGGGCGAGCTGTTCGACATCGGCGTCACACCGGGCGGACACGCCGACAACGTCGAACTGCGGCTGATGGCCTATCGCTGGATCAGCAAGCATCTCAAGGGAGACAACTCCGAAGTTGCCGAGCCTCCACTACCGCCGTTCGAAGGGAAACAACTTCGCGTCTTCCCCGAAGACAGCGACCTGCCAAAAGACAGCCTCAATGCGAAGATCGACGAGTCGTTCGTGGAACTCGCGAAGCCCACGACACCCAGGAACAAAGATGAATACTCGGCGTGGTCGAAACGACTGAGAGGCGACTTATTGAATCGCGTATTCCGCGAGTGGCCGGATGAAATCCCGGCTGCAGAGGTCCGCGAGGAAATGCCGGACGGTCGTGTCATTCTGCGAACCGACGCCGAGGTGTTCGTGCTCGCGGCGCGAGTCGGGCGAGCGGGGGGCGTCAGCCCCCCGGTTGATGGAGCGGTCAACTCGCAATCCGAGCGCGATGTTTCTCAACAAACCGGGGGGCTGACGCCCCCCGCTCGCCAGGATCAAACTCGACCGAAACGGTTGTGGTTGGTCGTGCTCAACGCCGATGAACCGGAAGGCAAGTTACCGGCGTGGACGAAGGGAGTTTTTCCGGAGGGTCAACCGGTGACGGTGCTCAGCCCGCGCGGCTGCGGAGAGTTTTCGGCGTGGACTCGCAAGAACCCGCCGAACTACGTCGAGCGCGCGCATGCGTTGCTCGGCCGCACGGTCGACACGGGTCGCGTGTGGGACGTGCAGGCGACGGCTCGCTGGCTGCACGAAGCGGAGGGCAACGAGTTGTCCGTCGGCGTGGTCGGCAAAGGCCAAGCGGGAGTCCTCGGCGCGTATGCCGCACTGTTTGAAAACTGCATCGCCGAAACGATCCTCGTCGATCCGCCGAGCAGTCATCGCGACGGCCCACACTTTTTGGGCGTGATGAAAGTGCTCGACGTTCCGGATGCTCTCGGCCTGCTCGCGCCGCGTCAGGTCACGCTGATCAATGCCAAGGAGGCGGCGTTCGACCGCGCGGCGAAATTCTTCCAAGCTGCGGGATATGCTGAGCGGTTGACGAGGAAGTGAGTCAACCGAAACCGCCTCCGCCAGGCGTTGCGATGGTCAGAAGGTCACCTGGTTCGACTTGGACTTGGGCTTTGCCGCCGAGGTCGATCGGTTCCGTCGATCCGGCTTTGAGTAGCGTGTTGCGGCCGAGTGCTCCCGGTTGACCGCCTTCCAGACCGAATGGGGCGAACGGGCCGCGACGCTCGGTCAACAGTGAGACGTTGAGCGATTTGAGGAACTCGATGCGGCGTACAATACCGTCACCGCCGCGATGCCCCCCTGCCCCGCCGGAGCCGCGACGAATCGAGAACTCGTGAACGCGGACGGGATAGCGCCGCTCGATGACTTCGACGTCGGTCAGTCGCGTGTTGGTCATGTGCGTGTGGACGGCGTCGGCTCCGTCGGCTTGTTGCGTCGCGCCGGAGCCGCCGCAGATCGTTTCGTAATATCCGAACGTCGCGTCGCCGAACGTGAGGTTGTTCATCGTTCCTTGGCTGGCCGCCGCGACGCCCAGTGCGCCGAGCAGCGTGTCGACGACGCGCTGCGAAGTTTCGACGTTGCCACCGACGACCGCCGCGCTTTGCGACGGATTGGGATCTTCCGGCGGGTTCAATAGACACTCGGGCAGGATGATCGTGATCGGTTCGAGCACGCCGCCGTTGAGCGGAATGTCTTCTTTGATCAGGCAACGGAACACGTACATCACGGCCGCCGAGATGATCGCTCGATTTGCGTTGAGGTTGCTCGACAACACCGGCCCCGTGCCGGTGAAGTCCACGGTTGCCGAGTCACCATGAATCGTGATCGCGGCCTGAATCGGCGAGCCGTCGTCGAGATGATCGACTCGTTCGTAACGCCCATCGGGGATGGCGGCCAAAGCCCGTCGCATCTTCGTCGCGGCGGCAACTTGGATATGCCGCATGTAGGCTTGCACCACGGCGAGCGAGTTTCGGTCGACCAATTCGCGCAGCAATCGGACTCCGATTTGATTGGCAGCGACCTGCGCGCGGATGTCGGCCAGGTTGTCGTTCACCGCGCGCGTCGGATGCGGACCGCTGAGCAACAACTGTCGCAGTTCGTCTTCGCGCGAGAGACCTTGATCGACGAGCTTGAAGTTACGAATCAAGACTCCTTCTTCGCCGAGGTTCTTCGAGAACGGCGGCATGCTGCCAGGCAGGATGCCGCCGATCTCCGCGTGATGTGCGCGACTGGCCGTGAAAAAGATTAGCTCGCCCGTCGCGACGTCGTGAATCGGCGTGACGACCGTGACATCCGGCAGATGCGATCCGCCGCGATATGGATCGTTGGTGACGAAGACGGAGGCAGAGTAGGCAGTAGGCGGTCGGCAGTCGGCAGTCGAGTCACCCGAAACACTGCCTTCTGCCTTCTGCCTTCTGCTTTCTTGTAGCTCCGGGTTGTCCGCGATGAGCCGTTTGACTGTTTCGCTCATCGCGCCGAGATGCACCGGGATGTGCGGAGCGTTGACGACCAAGTTGCCCTGCGGGTCGAAGATCGCGCAACTGAAATCAAGTCGTTCCTTGACGTTCGTCGAGCACGAGGTCTTTTGCAGCGTGACGCCCATTTGCTCGGCGATGGAGGCGAAGAGGTTGTTGTAGATCTCGAGCAGCACGGGGTCAGCGATGTCGTCGGTGCTCGGTCCCCTCTCTCTTTGGGAGAGGGCTACGGTGAGGGAACCGTCGATTCGTTGTCGCACATTCGCAGGTGCGTCTTTGCTGCGGATATCAATATGAGTACCGGTTGGTGTCGCAGGGCCGAGCGCCACGACACCCTCACCCGGTCTTCGGCCACCTTCTCCCCGAGGGAGAGGGGTGACGTCCACTTCCACCAACACCTCGCCCCTACCCAACACCCGTGCCGTCCAACCGGGATCGACGACGATTGTCGACGCCGGTTCGGAGATCAGTGCTGGTCCCGAAATCTCGTCCCCGGGATGCAACTCTTCGCGAAAGTAGACAGCGGTCTCGACGAACGAGTCGTGGAACCACGTTTGCGTGATCTCCGTCGGACAAGGCTTTCGCGGCGCGAGCGGCTGCGACGGAACGGAAACCTCGGCGGATTGGCCCACGACCTCGACGCGAACGGCGGTGATCTCCAAAGCTCGACCGATGTGCGTGTAGCCGTAAAGTTGTTGATGCAGTTCCGCGTATTTTGTGGCGTAGTTGCCGTCTCGCGGACAAATTACGCGGATCGTGGCTTCAACGCCGACGTACCGCAGATCGAGCGATCTCACGGCCGGACGGATTCTCTCCGGCGCGATCCCTTCGGCGAGCACTTCGGAGTACGCGGTTTGTTCGAGTTCGATGAAGAGCGACTCCAACTGGGAGAGACGATCCGTCGAGTATGGCTTCAACACGGAACGCTCTTTGAACCGCCGCACGTCCGCCAGGCCGATTCCATACGCGCTGAGCAGGCTCGCCAGCGGATGAATCAGGATGTGTTTCATGCCGAGCGAACTGGCGATCGCACAGGCATGCTGCGCGCCGGC
>CAZPUJ010000784.1:0-7558 GCA_964589725.1 uncultured Planctomycetaceae bacterium | reverse complement strand
GGAACCGGACGTCGGATGCCAGCTTGCGGGTATTGGGCAATTTCCCCGGCCCGTGGACTGTAACGATTGCACGAGTAAAAGGGGCCGACTAAACTACATTAGTCTCGTGAACTTGACGGCTTTTATGGTGTGGATCAGGCGCTGCCTTAACATCTTCTGCGGAAAGCGGTTCTGCCCTGACTGTGCATGCTTCGTCCGCTCCATCGAGCGAACTGTTCGGCACGCTGCGTCAATCAAGTTCCCGTCGGAAGCCAACACGAAACGTCGATACTGAAGTGAAAGTCGATCCCGTGCTTGGGGCGAGATTTCAATGTGGATATCCGGTACATTAATTCTCTAATGGAGTGTGTGCAGTGACCAATCGACACAACTTGCTCAGTGCAAATCAGAACTTGTCGCGGCGTTGGATGTGGTTATGCGGTGCCATGGCGTTCGCCCTGGGAACGACGGTGGTTCCGCTGACTTGGGCTGAGGATGAGCCGAAGCCGGCCGAAGCGTCGACACAACCGATGGGACTGCGCGGCATACTGCCGGTGGAAGTTCCCAGTTCGCTGAGCGAAGATGCCTTCGCCGTCCTCGAAGGGAACTGGAAGGAGTGGAGCCAAAAGACGTCTGACGAAGTGGCCAAGTTGTACACCGATGCGGACCTGGATGTTTCCGGTCAGCGAAAGCAGCTGGATGTGCTGAAAAAGAAGATCGAGACGATGGAGAAGTCTCTGAAAGACACGCGCTATCGCAGCATTCACGAGGCTCTGTCGGAATTGCATTCCGCGCTTAACCGCCGAGTCGCCTTGGCGGAAGCGATTCTCGACACGTTGACGCTCGATCCCCAGAAGGCGGCGACGGCTCGAATCGACGCGGCTCGGCAAGAAGTCGCGAAGGCCGTGAAAGACCTGGAATCCGACCTCAAGCCCAGCAAGAACGGACAGGCGTGGCTGTCGTATTTGCGTTCCGCCGATATCGTCAAGCTCGTGCGCGAGAAGAAAACGGCTCAAGAAGCTTTGCCCGTGCTGTCCGCCGTGCAGCAGAAGCTGTCTCCGTCGGACACGATTTCGCCGGAGATTCGGAAGGTTCTGGATCGCGAACAGGTGGTCTCGTTGCGGAGTTCGTTGGACAAATATGTCCGCGTCGCGGCGGCCGTTGATCAACCAGTCAATCTGGAAAAACTTCGCAGCGAATTGACGCGCCTTGTGAGCGCGGTAGAGAAGTATGAAGAGAGTCCGTCGACGACCGAAGCCGCCGCCGTTCGCAAGGCGTTTGAAGCGGCTCGCAAGCTGACAGCTGATGGCGGGAATCTCCTGGCGCAAGCGATGTCCACTCACTACTTCAACTACAACCTGCGAGTCGTACTGAGCGAAGGGTTCCTTTCGCGTTTGATCGGCGAGGCGTCATCCAAACAAGGGCCAGTCGATGACTTCATTTTGGGAGCAAAGGTCGATGGAACACAAACGACCACCACGACTCCCGGAATCGACATGAAGCCCAGCAACAACGGCGTCCGCTTCCATTTGACGTTGAACGGTGTCACTCAATCCAACACACAAGGAGTCACCGACCAGGCGACAGTCTACACCTGGGGAAACCACTCGTTTACGGCTTGGAAGCCGATCAGTTTCGACGGCAATAAATTCGTCACTTCTCCGGGAGACATCTCCGTTTATCCGAACAACACGACGACGGATGTTCAAACCGGAATGAGCGGCGTTCCAATTTTCGGCAGTCTTGCGAAAGGGGTTGCTTACCGCAAAGTGGGTGAGAAGCGAGCGGAATCGGAAGCGATCGCCTCACAACGGCTCTCCAGCCGTGTACTGCCTGAGTTCAACAAGGAAGTTGACGCGAAATTCACGGAACTGAATCAAAAAGTGGAAAGCGACGTGAATGCCCGTTTGCGGCAAAAGGATCTCATGCCGTCCGCGACCAGCTATCGTTCGACCGATGAAGAAATGCGTGCCTACACGCGGTTGATGGCGGATCACGAACTTGCCGGCGGCGATGGGCCGTTCGCCAGCGTCCCGAGTAAGGGATTCATCGTCGGCCTGCACGAATCGCTGCTGAACAATAGCATGGATCGGCTGAAGTTCGCCGGACGCACCATGACCGAAGATGAAGTGAAGACTGAGATCGAGAAGTCGTTCTCAGAATTGATCGGACGTCCGATTAATGCTCTTAAGAAGATCGAAGCGGCGGCAGAATCCCCTAAGGATACGGCCACCTTCGTGTTTCCCAGCAAAGATCCGATTCGATTCCGGATTACCAATGGCCAACTTGTGTTGGTCATCCGTGCCGGCCTGAAGCAAAAGGAAGGCGAGGAGGACATCCCGACTCAAGAGATCACCATGCCGTTGATGTTCCGGGTTGACGGAACGAACTTTGTCGTCGAGAGTGGCCAGGTCGGCGTCTCGCCCGTCGAGCCACCGAAGAACGCCGGTCTACAGATTGCTCGCGCGGGCGTCGTCCGCACGAAGATTCAAAATGCGTTGCCGACTCGCAAGTTCGATCGTTTCGTCAATGTTGACAAGAGCAAGAAGACGCCCGTGATGGTGGGACTGGCCCAATTCAGAGCCGCGGGAGGTTGGTTGGTGATCACGTTCGAGTAGTGGTCGGCCGTCCCGACGCTTTTTCGGGATCATGGTCGGCTCGACAGTTTGACTCGAACTTGTTGACCTCTTGCAGGACCGGAACCGCGTCGCGATTCCGGTCCTGCCGCTTTACAGATGTCTGATGACACGGACTCTTGTCGGCTCAGTTTTCGAAAACGAGCTCATGTCGCCTGCCGAACCTGAATTGTTTGTCGCCAGCCTGTGGAAAGAGTACATGACGGAGTCCGGCCCGCTGGCTGTGCTCAAGGGAATTGATTTGAGCCTTCGCGGTGGCGATGAGTTGGCCGTCACGGGGCCGTCCGGCTCGGGAAAGAGTTCGTTGTTGTTCGTGTTGGGCGCGATGGAACGGCCCACGCGCGGACAAGTGCGACTGCGCGGCCAGGACATTGTCAGCCTGAGCGAATCGAAGTTGGCTGATTTGCGACGCCAATGGATCGGCTTCGTGTTTCAAGAGCATCATCTGCTGCCACAATGTACGGTTCTGGAGAACGTTCTCATTCCGCGACTTTCCGGCGGTGTCACGACGTCGGAGGATGTCGAATGGGCCAAGCAGTTGTTGCGGCGCGTCGGCCTGCAAGATCGGATGGATCATCGTCCCGCGCAGCTTTCCGGCGGGGAGCGACAGCGCGTGGCGGTGTGCCGAGCACTCGTGAACCGGCCCGCCTTGTTGCTGGCGGACGAGCCGACCGGTAGTCTCGACCGCGCGAATGCCGAAGCGATCGGGGAATTGCTGCTGGAGCTCGTCCGCGACGCTGACAGCATCTTGATCTGTGTGACTCACAGCGCCGAGTTGGCCTCCCGTTTCGCACGCCGTGCCGAACTGCGCGACGGCGTGCTCCACGACACCTAATTCACTCATTGGCTTCAATCGCGATTTATTCTTGTCAATTGCTCAACTCAATCTTTCACACAAAAACACCCATGACGGCATTCCCTTCCACCGGACGACGCCAATTCGCCAGCGATAACTGTTCAGGCATCTGCCCCGAGGCCTGGGAAGCGATGGACCGCGCGAATCACGGGCATGCGCCCGGCTATGGCGATGACGAATGGACGGCCAAAGCGTCGGACTTGCTCAGAGATTTATTCGAGACGAACTGCGACGTGTTCTTCGCTTTCAACGGCACCGCGTCGAACTCGCTGGCGGTGTCGGCGCTGTGCCAGTCGTACCACAGCATCATCTGCCACGAACTGGCTCACGTAGAGACCGACGAGTGCGGTGCTCCGGAATTCTTCTCGAACGGTTCCAAGCTGCTGTTGGTTCCGGGCGATGAAGGTCGAGTGCCGCCGGACGCCGTATCGCACACGGTCCAGCGTCGCAGCGACATCCATTATCCGAAGCCGCGAGTGCTGAGTCTGACTCAAGCCACGGAGTTGGGCACGGTTTACTCACCCGCGAACTTGCACGAACTGTTTGAGGTCGCTCGCCGGCACGACTTGCGAGTCCACATGGACGGAGCGCGCTTTGCCAATGCGGTCGCCTCGCTGGGAGTCACTCCCAAAGAGATTACGTGGAAAGTTGGCGTCGACGTTCTCTGCTTCGGCGGCACGAAGAACGGCATGGCCGTGGGAGAAGCGATCATTTTTTTTAGACGCGAGCTTGCGCACGAGTTCGCCTATCGCTGCAAGCAGGCCGGCCAGTTGGCGTCGAAGATGCGCTATCTGTCCGCGCCGTGGGTCGGGTTGCTCGAGTCTGGTGCTTGGCTCCGAAATGCCACCCACGCGAACCGCATGGCCGAGTTGCTGGAGGACGGGCTAAAGCAGACTCCGGGAGTCGAATTCCTCTCGCGGCGGCAAGCCAATGCCGTCTTCGCGCGACTGCGTCCCGAAGTCGCCGCAGCGATGCGTTCGCGCGGCTGGACGTTTTACAGCTTCATCGGCAGCGGCGGAGCTCGCTTCATGTGCTCCTGGGACACGACCGCGGAAGACGTCGCCGCGCTGGTCAACGACGTCCGCGAACTGATGACGACTACATTAAATCCACCGTCCCCAAGCGGAGTGGTGCGAGGGTCTAACGTTGTCCCGGGGATGCCGCGTCCGTTGTGAACAGAGTTTCGGACTGCAAGAACCTCAAAGGCCTTGTTCTGGGATTTACCCAGGTGAGGGATGAGGGGCTGGCATTCTTTAAGGATTGCAAGAACCTCTCTAACGTAGCGCGGCCGAGCCGCAAAAATTCGCGCAGCCCGCAACAACTTTCGTTGTTAACGGTCTAGAGTTGTCCTTCACACAGATTAGCGATGCGGCGCTGGTCCACTTCAAGGAATGCAAAAATCTCCAGATGCTTTATCTGGGCGGTACAAAGGTCAGTGATGCTGGGCTGGCCCACTTCGAGGATTGCAAGAACTTCTTGATCCTTGATCTGACAAATACACGGGTGAGTGATGCTGGCTTGGAACAGCTTGCCGACCACTCGAAGCTCGGTTCCGTGGGCGTCGCGGGCACCAAGGTGACCGAGGCTGGCGTGAAGAAGTTCTCGGCCGCGTTGCCGGGGTGCAAGATCCAATGGGACGGCAGCATGATCGAGCCAAGGACCGGCTGGCACGGTTGGTCGGCAGACGCTCCGCCCCCCGCGATCGCGCCGTTTGATGCCGAGCAGGCGAAGCAGCATCAGGAAGCCTGGGCCAAGTACCTCGGCGTGCCGGTCGAGTACACCAACTCCCTCGGCATGAGGTTCCGCCTCATCCCCCCCCGGCGAGTTCTCGATGGGCAGCACAGCGGCGGAGATTGAAGCGGCCCTCAAGGACGTCGGCGAAGACAAGCACTGGCAGGAGTGTATTAAGTCTGAAGCGCCCCAGCACAAGGTGATCCTGACGCAACCGATCTACTTAGGCATTAACGAAGTCACGCAGGCCGAGTACGAAAAGATGATGGGGACGAATCCCTCGAACTTCGCTCCGACGGGGACCAGGAAAGACGCTAAAGACGCGGTCGCCGGGATGGACACGTCCAGTCACCCGGTGGAAATGGTGAGCTGGAACGATGTGGCCGAATTCTGTGCCAAGTTGAGCCAACAAGAGAAATTGAAACCATTCTACTTCCGGGCAAGCGAAACGATCACGCCCCTCGACGGCACCGGATACGGACTCCCCAGCGAAGCCGAATGGGAATTTGCCTGCCGCGCAGGGACCGCCACAAAGTACTGGATCGGCGACAAAGACAAAGACCTGGTACGAGCCGGCTGGTTCAGTGGGAATTCCGGCAGTCGGACGCACAAGGTGGGCGAGTTGAAGGCGAATCCGTTTGGGCTGTACGACGTTCACGGCAATGTCTTTGAGTGGTTGGATGACTGGTGGGAACCGAACTACTACGGACAGTTTCAAGGAAATCCGGCGCTTGATCCAAATGGTCCATTCGCCGTCGGTTCCGAGCGTGCGATTCGTGGTGGCGGTTGGCTCCGCGCCGAGTTCTACGGCCGGGCCTCGGGACGCCACGCAAACGACCCAGGGCCGCGTTTCTATGACGTCGGTTTTCGCATGTCGCTGATGGTCGATGCCGTGCGGCAGGCATTGAAGGTAGATGGGACGAAGATCGTGAAGCCTGGCGTCCCGGTGGGGGCGAACGGGAATCCGGTTGCCGAGCAGGGCCGCAGTGCGTGGGATGACCTTGATCCCGCGCAGATTCCGGAGGCGGAGCGAGTCCCACGTCAGCCGAAAGGCCTGGTCGCCGTTCTGGGGCAACATCGCCGACGTGTTTGGAGCAGGCCGTTGTCCTCATCAGTTTCCTCGGATGGCACTCAATTCCTGTTGACGACGGACGATGGTCTGTACTTGTTCGGTCGAGACCCCAAGCAACCGGCTCGATTCTTCGACATTGGGAGTTCTTCGGCAGCATTTCTGTCCGATGGAAGAATCATCGCATGTGTGGCTGACGGAGGCCCGCAAAGGCTACAAATCTTTGCCAAACTTCGTGACGGAATGCCGCTGGAAGAGCAAACGGCGACTAACATCAACAATGACTACGGGACCAAGCATATAACCGCTTCCTCAGGTGGCCATTGGCTGGCGGGGCTTGATGCCAACGAGAGCTTTGGCCTGTGGAGGCTCGGCGACGTCGCGCCTCAGCGAGCCGCGAAGTTCGTATTCCCCTCGCCGCATGGGGGCATCTCGTCGGGCAGCTTTTCTCCCGATGCCCATTGGTTCTGCTTCACGGACAATGGCCAGAACCAAAGTGCGGTCCACCTGATTGATCTGCGAGGCGACACGCCACGTGAAGCCGCCGTTCTGAAGGCCGATGCCGACGAAAAATCCGATGCGCCCGCGAAGGGTTTCGAGCATGCGGCCTTCCTGTCGGACGGTCGTTTAGCCACGGCCGATCGCAACGGCCGCACTTGGTTCTGGAAAGTCAACGACGGCGAACCCCAACGAGCCGGCAGCATTCGCGCTACGGGATCGCCATTTGCGGCCGCAAAATCCTTACGGCTAGCCATCGGGCCATTCGGTGTTTGGGATCTCGCCACTCACTGATCCACCGCAATTGCTCGGCACGTCCTCATCGTCACTATTTGAGCAGGACAATAACCACACACTCGCAATCGCACCCAATGGTGAAACCGTCTTCACCGGCCATCTGAACGGTGCTGTCCGATTTTGGAATGGTTCCCAATCCGGAGTGACCGAACTCGATACGCTGGTTCCCAATCCACACGGCACGTATTACGGGCGAGTGAAAGTCGTCGATCGCTTGTTGTGCGATGCGTGGGAATCCTCCCGTGTCGGCATTTGGCGACCGACACGCGACGGTCTGCAAGCTGTTCCCGTCGAAACACCGGGATATATGGTCCTGGACGCCTCACACACATAACGGAAGCTCATCGTTCGGGAGACGAGTGGGGGAGGAATAGCCCTTCTCCGGTGCGACGTGGATCGCGTGACGCCGACTCGCCGCATCGCTGTCGACAACGTCTACTCAGCCGCGATGAACGACGCAGGCCGCCGTCTCGCCATTAGCCGACACAATGG
>CAZPUJ010000783.1:0-12104 GCA_964589725.1 uncultured Planctomycetaceae bacterium | reverse complement strand
GGTGAGCATCGGAGAACTCCGTTGTGCGGATGACGTGGCGAGCGGGGTGGCGTCAGCCCCCCGGTGGATTGGCGTTTCGTGATTGGACCGGGGGGCTGACGCCGCTCCGCTCGCCAGATTGGGAAAAGTTGAATCGGCTCGGACGCGAGACGCGTCCGCAACGGCGAACAGTTCGGTGGATTGCTCGCGCAGTGCGGCGAGCCGTTCGCGATCCGGCGCGGGAACGTCGGCATCTACGGTTCGTAGCAGTTGTGCGAGCCGTTCTTCGTCTCGGTCATGAGCGTTGTTCGGTGTCATGGGTTCGAGTTCCGCGACTGAGTGACCGTCGGGGTCGGTTCGCGAGTCAGTGATTCAAACTTGTGCCGGAACTCCCACCGGGCGCGGGCCAGTTTCGATTTGATCGCTTCGACGGACCCGCCGAAGCGGCGAGCCATATCCTCCAAGGTTTGGTTGTCGAGGTATTTCGCGGTCAGCAAGGCCGAGTAGTCAGGCGAAAGTTCGGACAAGATTTCGCGAACGAGGTCCGCCAGTTCGCGCTGCTCCCAAAAGTCGTCTGCCGATGCGGTTCCCTCCCAGCACTGTCGCAGTTCGATGGCTCCCGTCTCTGCGAGCACTCGGAGCCGTTCGGACTTTCCACTTTGTCTCCAATGGGACGCCGCTTGGTGATGAGCGATCCCCGCCAGCCAGCTCCACAATGAGCCGCGACTGACATCGAACTGCCGTGCTGAACGGGCCGCCGCCAAGAACGCTTCTTGGACAACATCCGCGATCTCGCTCGATTGCCCGCCCACCAACCGAGCGACATACCGCCAGACATCCGCGCTGTATCCGTCGTACAGCGCAGTCCACGCATCTCGGCTGCCGTCCTGCAATCCGCGGATCACGGCAAGTTGGTCGTGCTCGTCCAGCAAGAGGCTTCTCGTTGGTTTAGGCGAACGTACTCAAAATGAATTGTCGTGAGACGTGGCGAGGTGTCGCACAAATCCCGAGAAACAATTTGTGCCATCAAAGAATGCCGAGCGGGCAACTGGATTCCGCAACACGCCAATTCACGCTGAACCGGCACGCTCTGAGAAACAGGCATTCAGGCGAGAGCGCGCGCGGCGCAACGAGCCTCCGCGAACCAGTCCTGCCGATGTTCCAGCGGAGGCGTCCACTGCCCTGACCATCCCAGCCATTGCACGGCCAAGTGCAATCGGCAGAGATGTAGCCCGCGCAGGAATTCTTCGAGTTGCGGCGCGCGGATGCCAATCGATCCCAGTTCGGCATGGTATTCCATCGCCAAATCCCGCTTCTGCGATTCGGTCCACTTTCCTGCCACCAGAGCCGCGAGATCGACCAGTCCCGGTCCCAGTGCGGCACGCTCCCAGTCGACGGGACACACGCGGAGCGCCGGCGGCGTCCCCTGCACAATCACGTTCGACGCATAGAACTCGCCATGAATGAGCACGACTGGCAGTGAGGTCAGCTCGCGGACCAGCCGTGGGTAGCAACTCGCCAGCTCTCGTAGGAATTGGCTTTCCTCGCTCTGCCCACATTCCCTGGCGTCGGTTCGAAAGGAAATGGCTCGCTCCAACCAACGCTCGTAGTACGGAGCGTCGTGGCGGATCAGCCGCGCAGCGGCTGCCGGCGGCAAGCAGTCGGGGGCGGCAAAGCGACTGTGCAGTTGAACCAGCCACCGCGCCGTCTGACGCCAAATCTCGAATTCGCCGACTTGGTACAGCTCACGTCCGACAACCTTTTCCAGGAAGAGCCAGTATCGCTCGGCCTCGGCATCGACGACGGTGCCGTAACAGGCGGCGGTTCCCAATTGTCCAGAATCAAGCGTGCTGCGATACAGCTCCATCTCCCGGAGCGGATCATCCAGAAAACCGGGCTTCGCGGCACGCGCCGCCGCCGGCAACGCTCCCGGATTCAAGTTTTTGAAGATCAGCTTGAGTTGCTCGCCATCCTCAAACCAAACGGTCAGTTCTTCAAGCGGAAAGCTGGAACTGTAAACCGACGGCTCACGTTCCAAGCGAACCAGGTGGCGCGGAGGAGATTGACGAGCGGAAAAGATCTCCGCCAAAGCTTGCTGCAAATCCGAGAGCTCGACTTGGCGACACGCATCGATCACGTTTCAACTCCGCAACCTTGCTCCCTCTCCCCCTCGGCGTTCATTCATTCACCGGGCCATCTCCTCTGGCGTCTGTTTTGCAGCAACTCTACGCGACGCCCATCAGTGACAAAAGGCGGGTGAGGACTTTGTTTGAATCGAAATACTCCTCGGCCAAGTCGCGTGCGGCTCGGCGCTGCTTTTCGTAGTCGCCATTGATTGCGTCGATCGCCGCCAGCACATCCTCGGCGGTCTCGAAGGCGAACAGGCCGGCACCGGCCGGAACGTAAGGCTCGAAGCCGGTGTCTTGAGCAATCACGGGCCGCCCCGACGCCAGGTAGCAGACACTGCGGTCGCTGAACCAACCGCAGCGCGACAACACATAACCACTCTTGGCAATCCCGAATTCGGCCTTCGAGCCTTGAATGAAGTCTTGGTAAGCCCGCGGCGTCCCGGCCACCTGCGCCGGGTCGAGCCGCCGCCAGCCGAAGCGATCCAGTTCGGCGATGTCCGCCACTTCGCCAGGATGAATCGCCAGCGCGACAAGGAATTGTTCCGGAGTCCGAGACGGTAGATCAAAGAACCGCCGCAGCGAATGGACCTTCTGACCGTAGTGAACTCCTTCGTGTTCGACCGACCCGTAGCCACGCCAGTTCGCGATCGTGGTCAACCCGCCGTGCGTGATCGGACCGGCGACTGGCCAGTGACGAAGCACGATCGGCTGCAGCGTCTGAATCCACGACACTCCGCAGGTGGGAACCGGGCAGTCGGACTTTCCGATGGCGCAGCCGATTGTGACGAAATGCGTGTGACCGCCGAACCGCATGTCGATTCCCTGTGCGTGCCACAACTGTATGAATGCCGGATCCAAATCAAGGTACGCACGGACTGGGATTGGGCTGAGCAATCTCTCGTCAGTCAGCATGCCGGAGATGTTGACCAGCAGATCGGCCTGTCGAGTGATCTCGCTCAGCCGCTCGTACGACAGGGCGACCGTTGTGCGCGAGTCAGCCAACAGCAACGCCGCCTCGTCCTCCAATCCAAACTCCGAGACGACCTGGCGAAAGTAACGGGCGTTGATCGAATCCGCGAGCGCGGCGCCCGCCGGTTGAATAGATGCGGGCTTGATCGGTTCGACCAGCAACACCCGATGCCCCAGTTCGCGCAAGCCGAGCACGTACTGCAGGACGGCCCACGTCGCGCCCCCCTGATACGGATCGCCGGCAATCATGCCACTGAAAACGATTGATAGTGCCGACATGGTTGTGAATCGTGGCGGTCATCACTCTGAATCGCAATCGGGGAGATGAGCTTTTCCGGAGAAGACTTCGGCGGGGGTGCGGTATCCGCGGCAGGCTCGCGGTCGGTTGTTGAGAAGGTTGTCGGCGCGTTCGCATGAGTTCGCTCGTAACACTCGATCCCAAGCTCCGCTTGGGAATGCTTTCCCGAAGCTCCGCTTCGCGGGTCGCACGCCGGGTGCGCCAAGCAAAGCCTGGAAGACAGGCGTGCCCAAGCAGAGCTTGGGTACGAGCGAAGGTGGAAGTACGAGCACAAAAAGGCGCATGCCCGGTCGAGAATAAGCGGCATCCCTGCCTGATGAGCCATCCGTGGTGCCTTGGAGGCTCACTCGGGGTGAGCGGGATTAAGCGACTAAGTGAGTCATCGCTTCATTCTCGAACCGGGCATGCGAGGTGGTTGCCCGTGTGGGTTTCAAATTCGTTTTGCCAGGCACGTGTTCCGCCTGCGAACGTTAAGGCGGTCCTCCTTGACCATGCTCGCAGGCGGAACACGGGGCTGGCGAATTCACGACGACAGATCGGTGAAAAGCGGCCCGAATTCCGGCATGTCGTGACGCAATGTTTCAAGCCACGCGGTCGGATTCCAAACCTCCACGCAGATCGCCGCCCCGACAACCATGACCTCTTGATTGACGGGCACATCAAGGAACTCGCGGAAGCCCTCAGGGATTAACAACCGTGAGCGATTCGCCAGCGTCACCGTACGGGAGCGCGTGGAAAGCAGACGGCCGAGTCGCTGGACTTGGCTCCAACGCGACTCCATGCGTCCCGAATGGATCTTCTGTTTAATCAGCGTGACGCCGTCGTCGAGCCTCTTTTGCCATTCAGATGACCTCCACAAACTCAGGCAACCGGCACGTTCCTTGGCGAGGATGCAATTCCCCTCCGAGTCCGAAACGGCTTCCGCCATTTCGGGCGGGAGCGTGATGCGGAAGCGGTCATCAATGGTTCGCTTCACTTCGCCAGTGATGAAATGGTCGAGCGACATGGCAGTGATCGTATTGGGCTAGAAACCCATATTCAATCAATTTTCAAAGATCATTTGGGCATGAACCCCACTCAGTTGGGCGACACCATACCGCCATTCCGCAACCGTGGCAAACGAAAACGACACACTTTTTGGAAAAATCTTCCCAACCGACTTCGTCGTCCTCGTCGACATCAGGCACATCTCCAACGTACCTCGTCGTTTTCGGTTCGAGCACGTTGGAAAGGTGCTCCACGAAAGTCGCGGGACTGGAACAAAGTTTCAAACGACGGACAATGACCGTCCGTGATCTCACCGTTGTGCTCCATCAAGTTAAAGTCTCCGATCATGATTCACGCGCGCCATGCACAACTTCCGGCTGATTGCAAATTGCAAAATGACAATTGCAAAATGACAATTGTGTCCACCGATCGAGTTAACCAATTTACGATTTGCAATTTGCAATTCGCAATTTGCAATGCTTGCAGTCTCGCCGCGTAAGGAGTCAGCCGGATGTCGTCCGAAGTGCTCCGACAATTGCCGCCCGTACAAGACGTGATGGGACATTCGACTGTCGTGGCATTGTGCGATAAGCACGGGCGCGAAGTTGTCATGCCGTGGGTGCGAGATGCATTGCATCAGGCTCGGCAGCAGGTCATGGCCCATGACGCGAACGGTTTGCCGGGTGAACCATCGCAACGTAGCTTGAGCCGTTTTGAGTGGATCGAGTTTTTGGCCGAACAAGTTCAACACCACGCAGGGGTCTGCGAACAAAAGTCACTTTGCCGCGTGATCAACGCGACGGGGATTGTGCTGCACACGGGCCTGGGCCGAGCGCCGCTCTCGAATTCGGCGCGAGCGGCTATCGCGGAACTCGGTGGACATTGCAACGTCGAGGTCGATCTCGATACGGCCGAGCGGCGGTATCGAGGGCATCAATTGCATGCCGCGTGGCGCACGCTGACCGGTGCCGAGGATGTTCTGATCGTCAACAACAACGCGGCCGCGACGTTGCTCACATTGCAAGCCTTGTGTGCCGGACGGGAGGTGGTCATCTCGCGCGGGCAGCTCATTGAGATCGGTGGCTCGTTCCGCTTGCCGGATATTTTCCAACTGAGCGGCGCGGTGCTGCGGGAAGTCGGCACGACGAACCGCACACGAGTCGGCGACTACCAGGCCGCGATCACTCCACAGACGGTGGCGGTCATGCACGTGCATCCGTCGAATTATCGAGTCATCGGTTTTAGCGAGACGCCGGCGATTGAGGACCTTGTGTCGCTCGCCCGCAAGCACGGAGTGATCGCGATCGACGACATCGGCAGCGGAGCGCTCGTGGATGTGACGGCGTTCGGCCTGCCGCCCGAGCCGACGTTTCGAAGCAGCCTCACGGCGGGAGCGGATGTCGTGCTCGGTAGCGGCGACAAGCTGTTGGGCGGGCCGCAATGCGGCATCATCTTGGGGAAGCACGAATTCCTCGAACGGATTCGCCAGCATCCGCTAGCTCGCGCGGTGAGAGTCGGCAAGCTGACATTGGCCGCGTTGCAAGCGACGCTGGAAGCCTACTTGCGTGGCACCGCTGTTGGTGAGATTCCCACGCTCGCGATGCTCGCCGGGAAAGTGCCTGAACTGCGTCTGCGGGCGGAACGAATCGTGGCCGAGGCCGGGTTGTTGCCGCAGTTCGAAGTGTCGATCACGCAGGACACGGCGGCCGTCGGCGGAGGCTCGCTGCCAGGTGTCGAACTGCCGACGATCGTCATTCGGCTGCGGCATACGAGTCTGTCGGCCGATGAGCTTTCGCGGCGCTTGCGATTGGGGACGATTCGGGTTTTCGCGCGGATTCAGCACGCTGCCGTTCTAGTCGACCTGCGCAGCGTGTTGCCGGAGGATGATGACCGGCTGGCGCTGGCGATTCGTTGCGTCGGCGCCTCGAATGAATAACGCCGCGACAAAGTGCCTGGCCGTGCCAGTGACCGAATCCAACCCTCAGTTCCCAACTTGTCACCCCATCACTTCCGACTCTCGCCCTTCGCCCGTTACCCTTTCTGGCATGCCGTGATTGGTGGCGGCGACGATTCCTCAACTAGGAGACTTCGACATGCGGAGACTGACTGCATTCCTGGCGTCGGCGGTGTGGGCTTTGGGAATTTCGGCACTCGCGTACGCAGCCGGTGGCGAAGCATTCACTGATCCGGAGCAAGCCGGTCCGGACTTCAAAGTCCAAGGTGAATACGAAGGAACGATCGGTAACGAGACCAAGTTTGGTGCTCAGGTCATCGCGCTCGGCGACGGAAAGTTTGACGTTGTGTTGTTCACCAAAGGACTGCCAGGAGGTCCGAAAGACGCGGCCTGGGACGGCAAGACGAAAGTCATGCTCAAGGGTGAGACAAAAGAGGGCGTCGTGCTGCTCAGCGGTCAGAACTTCAAAGGAGAGATCAAGGGCGGCACGATCTCCGGCACCGCTGAAGAGGATGTGAAGTACGAAGCCAAGAAGGTCGAGCGGAAGTCGCCGACGCTCGGAGCCAAGCCTCCCGAAGGTGCGATCGTTCTGTTTGATGGCACGAATGTCGATGCGTGGCAGAATGGTAAGTTAGTCGAGAAAGACTTGCTCGCCGTGGGCACGCGCACGAAGCAGAAGTTCGAGGACTTCACGCTGCATCTCGAATTCCGCACGCCGTTCATGCCCAAGGAGCGTGGCCAGCAGCGCGGTAACAGTGGCATGTACCTTGTCGATCAGTACGAATGCCAAGTGCTCGACTCGTTCGGCCTCTCCGGCGAGAACAACGAATGCGGCGGCATCTACACGGTGGCGAAGCCGATCGTGAACATGTGCCTGCCGCCATTGAGCTGGCAAACCTACCTACGACGTCGATTTCCGCTGCGCCCGCTTCGACGCCGAAGGCAAGAAGACCGAAGACGCCGCCGTCACAATCAAGCACAACGGTATTTTGATCCACGACAAACTCAAGCTCAAAGCGACCCCCGGTGGCGGCCAAACAAAGAACGAAGAGCAACCCGGTGCGCTGTACCTGCAAGACCACGGCAACCCGGTGCATTTCCAGAATATCTGGATCGTCGAAAAGAAGTAGCTGGGTGAATCACGAATGACGAAGCACCCAATGACGAAGGAATGACGAAGCACGAATGACGAATTGACCGCGAGGGACTTAGGTTCTGAACATCCGGGTTTCGGATTTCGTCATTCCTTCGTCATTCGGATCTCATCAATGGTTTACCTCAACCGCATCTACACCAAGTCCGGCGACGGCGGCCAAACCGGCCTCGGTGACGGGACTCGTGTGCCGAAGACGCACGTCCGCATCACGGCCTATGGCGGAACCGATGAGTTGAACTCGGTGATCGGGGTTGTGCTGACGACTGAATTGCCGGATGGCGTGCGGCGGCAACTCAGGCTCATTCAGAACGACCTGTTCGATCTCGGCGCGGACCTGTGCGTGCCGGAAACCGACAGGCCGCTCGGCTACGAGCCGCTGCGCGTCACTGCCACCCAGGTCGAACAGCTTGAACGTTGGATCGACGGCCACAACGAAAAGCTGCAACCGCTGACCAGTTTTATTCTTCCAGGTGGCTCGCCGGCCGCCGCTCACCTGCACGTCGCCCGAACCGTCTGCCGCCGTGTCGAAATCGGAGTGCTGCGACTTGCCGAGACCGAGTCGATCAATTCGCAAGTTGCGGTTTATCTGAATCGTCTCTCCGACCTGCTGTTCGTGATGGCCCAAGTCTGCAACAACCAGGGAGCCGACAACGTCCTGTGGGTGCCGGGAGCCAATCGAACTGTCTGAGGCTGACAAACATGAAAACGACCCAACATTTAACCCGCACTGTTATCGTCACACTTTTCATGTTGCCATTGGCGGCCCTCTACGCCGCCGAGCCGACACCTCCGGCGGGCTTTCGTGCGATCTTCAACGGCAAAGATCTCGTCGGCTGGTATGGACTGAATCCGCATTTGGTGGACAAGCTCACGGGCGAGAAACGCGAAGTGGCGCTCAAGCAGATGCGAGACGATTTCCCAAATCACTGGCGGGGCGAGAACGGTGAGTTGGTCAATAACGGTCACGGGCCATACGCCACGACCGACGACGAGCACGCCGATATCGAGTTGCTCATCGAATACAAGACCGTCGCGAAGGCGGACAGTGGTATTTATTTGCGTGGGCTGCCGCAGGTACAGATTTGGGACATCAATCAGCCGAGCTTGCACAGCGCACCCGATCGAAATCCGAATCGCGGTTCCGGCGGCCTATTCAACAACCTGCCGAGAACACCCGGCCGCGATCCGCTGGTGGTCGCCGACAAGCCGTTCGGCGAATGGAATTCGTTTCGCATTCGGCAAATCGGCACGCGGACGTGCGTGTGGCTGAACGAAAAACTCGTGGTCGATGACGCCGTGATGCAGAACTACGCGGATCGTTCTCAGCCACTGCCGGCTCGAGGGCCAATCATGCTGCAAACTCACGGCGGTGAGATTCGCTGGCGAAACCTGTTCGTTCGCGACATCGGCTCGGACGAGGCAGCGAAGATTCTCAGCGAAGCAGATGCCAAGGCAAAAGCGATTCTGGCCGACAAAGTCTTGATTGAACGAGGTGTGATGTACCTTCCCGAAGGTCGGGAGGAAAAAGCTGACTTGTACATCCCACTGAACCGCAATGCCGCGATTCGATCGCCGGCCGTCGTTATCATTCATGGTGGCGGCTGGATCGGCGGCGAGCGTGATGCCGCCCGCGAACGGAACATCGGCATGACGCTCGCGGCCAACGGCTATGTCGGCATCAGCATCGACTATCTGCTCGCGACCGATTCGGCTCCGTCGTGGCCGCAGAACATTCACGACTGCAAGACCGCCGTCCGTTGGTTGCGAGCCAACGACAAGCGACTGCAAATCGACCCCGACCACATCGGCGTGATCGGCGGTTCGGCTGGAGGTCACCTGACGTCGCTGCTCGCTCTGACCGGTCCCGCTGACGGACTCGATCCGACTGCTCCGTACGGCGAGTTCTCGTGCTCCGTGCAATGTGCCGTCCCGATGTACGGAGCCGGCGAAGTTCGCGACAGTAAGAGCGCCAAGGCGATGCTCGGCAAAACGCGTGCAGAAGCGCCGGACCTCTACAAGCTTGCGTCGCCGATCACGCACGCCGATCCGAAAGATCCGCCGTTCCTCATCCTGCACGGCACCGCCGACGCAACCGTTCCCGTCGAACAATCCGAGATTCTCGCCAACACATTGAAACAGGCCGGCGTCGAACACGAACTCGTCCTCGTCAAAGACGCTCCACACACCTTCGATCTGCAACCTAAGCAACAAGATCTGCGACCGCTGGTTCTCAAGTTCTTCGACAAACACCTGAAACCGACGAAGTAGCTTTGGAGCGCGGTGTGTCACCACCACCTTGATTCATCGGCCTTTGCGAACATTGCCCCTCTGCGTGAGATTCGTTTTCAGGCAAAGGCACAAAACTCGCAGAAAAATCAAAACTCTTGATCGGACTCCGCAATCGAAATCATGCTCGCACGAATCTTGCTGTCATGGAGTTGGCTCACGATCTTGACATCGTCGGTGTGTGCGGAGCAACCGATCGACTTCAATCGCGACGTCCGGCCGATCCTTTCGGACAAGTGCTTTTTCTGTCACGGTCCGGACGAGAAGCATCGCGAGGCGGACTTACGGCTCGATCAAGCTCCGCAACCGGGAGCTAAATTTGTCGTGGTTTCGGGCCAGCCGCAAGCGAGTGAGCTGATTATGCGGATCACCTCGGCCGTTCCCGACGAACACATGCCGCCGGAGAAGTCGGGCAAGACATTGTCGCCCGACGAGATCGCGATGTTGCGGCGCTGGGTCGAGCAAGGAGCGACGTGGGCGACTCACTGGGCCTTCGTTCCGCCGGTGCGGCATGAGCCGCCGGCCGCTAACGACAGGGACTGGCCGGCGAATTGGATCGATCGGTTTTTGATGGCTCGTTGGGACCGCGCGGGCGTGAGGCCGTCGCCCGATGCGGATCGCCTCACGCAGGCGCGGCGATTGAGCTTTGATCTGCTTGGTCTGCCGCCATCCGCGGACGAACTCGCGGCGTTCTCGCAAAACACGGAGCCCGACGAGTGGAACAAGCGGATCGATCGTGCCCTTTCCAGCGAGGCGTTCGGTGAGCGGATGGCGGTGTGGTGGCTGGACCTCGTCCGCTACGCCGACACGGTCGGTTATCACGGCGATCAGGAGCATCACATCTCGCCGTATCGCGACTGGGTCATTGATGCGTTCAACAGCAACCTGTCGTTCGATCGGTTCACGCGCGAGCAACTGGCCGGCGACTTGATGCCGATCACACGCGAGACCGATGGGACAAATACGTCGCATACGACCTATCAGTCTCATCCGACCGATCTGCTGATCGCGTCCGGTTACAACCGTTTGTTACAGACGTCTCACGAGGGAGGCGTTCAAGCCAAGGAATACCTGGCGATGTACGCCGCCGACCGAGTTCGCAATCTCTCGGCCGTGTGGTTGGGGGGGACGCTGGGGTGTGCTCAGTGCCACAACCACAAGTTTGATCCGTACACGGCGCGCGACTTCTATTCGATGGCCGCATTCTTCGCGGACCTCGACGAAGCCGCACATCTCAAGAAGGGGAGCGATGCCTCGCCGACTATGCGAGCACCGGAGTTGCAAGTGCTCACTAAGCGCGAACGTGCTCTCGCCGAGAAGATGACTTCCGAAGAGCGGGCCGCATTCGAGAAGTCGGCTCGGCTGACGATGATTTCTGCCGCGATCGAACCGCGCGAGATCCGCATTCTGCCGCGCGGCAATTGGCTCGACGACAGCGGCGAAGTGGTGCGACCTGCCGTGCCGGACTTTCTCGGCCGGCTCGACATCGGCAACCGGCGAGCGACTCGACTGGATCTCGCGCGCTGGTTGACGGACCCGAAGGACGGCGTCGGATTGCTCATGGCGCGAGTCATGGTCAACCGCTTTTGGGCGCTGTTGTTTGTCGAGGGGTTGTGTCGCTCGCTAGACGACTTCGGCGCACAAGGCCAGCCGCCGGATCATCCCGAATTGCTCGACCGGCTTGCCCACGAGTTCGTCGATAGCGGCTGGAACGTGAAGCACGTCCTGAAACTCATCGCGATGAGCCGGGCGTACCGTTTGACATCCACCCCGTTCCCTCTCCCATCGGGAGAGGGAATCCCTGCAATCGACCCCGGCAATCGTCAGTTCTCGCGGCAGAATCGCTTCCGCCTGCCGGCCGAATTTATTCGCGACAACGCGCTGGCGATCAGTGGACTGCTGGTCAACGAAGTCGGCGGGCCGAGCGTCCGGCCATATCAGCCCGCCGGCTACTATAAGTACCTCAATTTTCCGAAGCGCGATTACGCGGCCGACAAGGACTCGCGACAGTGGCGTCGCGGCGTGTACGTGCATTGGCAGCGGCAATACTTGCATCCGATGCTCAAGGCGCTCGATGCTCCGCGCCGCGAAGAGTGCATCGTGCAGCGACCTCGCTCGAACACGCCGTTGGCCGCGTTGGCGTTGCTCAACGATCCTACGTTCGTCGAAGCCGCCAAAGCCCTCGCGGCGCGTCTTCTCAAAGAAGGCGGCGGCAGCGACGAGTCGCGCATCGCTTTCGCGTTCCGCCTCGCCACCTCGCGAACCCCCGACGACTCCGAACAATCTATGTTGTTGAGTTTGCTCGCGGATGCTCGGAGCGATTACTCGCAAGACGAATCGGGCGCT
>CAZPUJ010000782.1:0-7255 GCA_964589725.1 uncultured Planctomycetaceae bacterium | reverse complement strand
GGGTCTGTTGATTTAATCGCCCCTGAGCTTGCCTCAGGGGTTCAAGCGTTTCCGCACTACTCGAATTCATCGGAAAAAACGTAGTGCAGAAACGCGTAAACCGCCGAGGTGAACTCGGCGGCGGACTAATTCAACAGTCTCTGGCGAGCGTGGCTACCGATTTTTTTTTATGACGGTCTAATCAGTTGTCTCGCTGACACAGTACAAAAAGGCTTCGCCACGCAAATACAACCGGCTGCCATCGACGATCGGTGGGGCGTAGCAGAGCGTTTCTTGTGCCGGGATCGGCCACGGGCGGTCGATCTGCGTCGCGATTTGATTGCGAGCGACGACCTTGAATTCGGGCCCGGGTTGCAGGACGAGTGTGGTTCCTTGATTGTCGCAAACAAAGACGTGCTGACCGATCAGAGTGGGACTGGCCGCGACGGCCACGGCGTTGTAGTGCGTCAGGCCGTTCAGCGGCAGTTCTTGGCGAAATAGCGTTTTACGGCTCTTGAGGTCCGCCGCGTAAAGCGTCTGGTAGATGTCGACTTGATAGGCGATCCCGTCCCAGACCAACGCCGAGCCAGCCGTCCAGTGGTCGATCCAGGAACCGTCGGGGCGTGTTTTCACGACGTCCGGTTCGATGGTGGAAACCAGTTTCGGCTCTCGCTGCTCGGACGTGACTTGGCTGAAGTCAAACACATGGATCAGTCCCACGCCGTACTGCTGGAGATACATGGTGTCTCCCAGAATGACCGGCGGTGACCAGCCGGTGTCCCCCGCTCCGAACCCGCGCGGACGAAAAAGCAGCTCGCCATCGGCTGGCCGGATGATCTCACCTCGTTGAGTGACAAACACGGGTTGGTTGGCAAGCCGTGTCGCCAGCACGGCCGCGATGTTGTGCTGGATGCGGTGCTGCTTCCAACGCATCTGACCGGTGCGCGCGTCCAAGCCGTAAAGTTGATCGAGAAACACCGCCAACACGCCGTCGGCCAGTGCCGGTGACGAGCCGTAGCTCAGGTGCTCTGTGTTGACGCGCGTCATCCATTGCCGCTTGCCATCGAGGTCGAAGCAGGCGGCGACGCCCGTGTTGCACCACACGAACACGCGCTGACCGTCGCTGACCGGCGTGGGCATCGTGAAGCCGACGATGCCGAAATGCGCCTCGAAGTGGTCGTTGCAGTGAATCGCGAATCGCCGCTCGTCGATCTCCAGCAGCGTTTTTTGAATCTTGGCCCGCAGCTCAACCCGCCGCTGGCGATCGGTCTCCTTTTTGAGTGCGGCGATCAGCGGATCAACACGCTCCGGGAACGTTGGGTTACTTTGACGTTCGAGAGGTGTCAGCGCCTCGTAGTAGTTGATCGCCGCCGACCACAGGATGCGTCCCGTCTGCTTGTCGAGACAGAGTAGCTCGTCCGGTTCGGCCATCAGGAACAATCGGTCACCGACGAGGATCGGCGTCGACGTGCTGCGTCCCGGCAACTCGGTCATCCACGCGATGTTTTTGGAGTCGTACGGGACATTCGGCGGGTCGATGATCCGCAAATTGCAACGCATGTCCGTGAAGTCTGCGCGATGCGACGTGCTCAGCTTAAGCAGCAGCCGATTCCAACCAGGTTTGAGTTCCAGGTCGAACTTCGCTGACGGGTGTTCGAGGTGGTTCAGTTCGTACTTGCTGAGCATCGTGTAGTAACCCAGCGACATTTGCCGTTCAGGCTCGCGATAGACCTCACGCCCGTTGAGCCAAGCCTTCATTCCCTGACCGTGATCGACCACGATCCGAGCCGACCCGCCGCGCGGCGAGAACAAGTACGTGTGAGCGTAGGCCACCTGGTTGCGCTGAAACCCGACGACTTTGGCCACGGCAGTTCCGCGGTCCCGAACACCATGATGTCGTCCGGCGGAACAGTCGCCAGCTTCCACTCTCGATCGTTCCTCTTTTCACCGGCGAAAGGCTCGACACTCGCCTCGCCCGCGAGCGTGTCTTGATCGAAATCCTTGACCGAATCGCTCACGGCAAATGGCCCGATCACCAGCCATTGCCGCAACAAGCCCCTCTCGACTCGCGGAGCATCTCCCGCATCAGCTCCTACCGGCCGATTCGCCACTGCACACAGGCCATCCAATGCACCGCGCGGAATGCGAGACCACTCCAATGGGACTTTCGCTTCGGGCCACAACCCCGTGCCGTTACCACGCCAACCACTGACCGGCTCCGCTGCTTGACTGGACGTCAGAAACAGCGAACCAAACAGGATCAGGCACCAAGAACATCGCGGATGCAGCATGGCGATCCTCGTAGCGTCTTCCCTTGTAAGTTATGCGCGCCGTGCGCGCAATTTGTCCCCTCTCCCCCGACGCGGGGGAGAGGGAGCAAGCTTGCGGGCGAAGCCCGCGTTACGAAATTCTGTTCGAGCGTCCTTTATCGGAGATTCAAATCACGGAGTGCCTCTTCTACTTGGTGACTTGTAGACGATCCAGAACCTGCTGTTTCAGTTGGCCGTTGGCGGAGATGCCGTTGCCGCCGTGGATCGTTTCGGTGCCGGACCAGTCGAAGAACGTACCGCCGGCTTCTCGAAGAATCGGGACGAGCGCGGCGGCGTCCCATGGGTTGAGCAGCGGGTCGATCATCACGTCCGCTCGGCCAGTCGCCACGAGTGCGTGGCCGTAACAATCACTCCAACCGCGAGTCTCCCGCGCGACCGCGTTCATCCGCTCAAACGCCGCGAATTGATTCGCATCGCGCCAGTTGTTGAACGACGTCGTGCAGACCAGCGCGTCGGAAAGCTTTTCTACCGCCGACACGCGAGCGCGTCTGACTTGCAACTCATTGACCTGCCACCAAGCGCCGAGATCTTTCGCTCCGTAGATCACTTCGTGGAGCGCCGGCAAGCGGCAGACGCCGGCCAGCAATTCGCCGTCGGCTTCGAGTCCGATCAGCGTGCCGAATAGTGGCACACCATGAATGAATGCCTTCGTGCCGTCGACGGGATCGAGCACCCAGCGAACTCCATTGCGACCTTTGCTTTCGCCGAACTCCTCGCCAAACACGCCGTCGTCGGGAAACCGCTTCGCGATCCGGTCGCGAATCAATTCCTCCGCACCACGGTCGGCGGCCGTGACCGGCGTCCGGTCGCGCTTCTGATCCACGACCAAGTCGGCGGACAGAAAGTAACTCATGATGAGCTTCGCCGCCTCGCGCGAAACGGCGATGGCGAATTCCAATCGCAGAGAAAGGTCAGTCAGCGTCATCATTGAGGCAACCTGTGGAGAGATTTCACGAAACTGAGGCAGATGAGGATACAGCCTCTCGGCCGAATCGGAACTAAGTAGACAGTGCGTCCCGGTGAAAATCGCACCAGCGACGGCCTGCTCAGCGATCAAACCCACCGACAGTATCTTGACATTCGCCTGTCGCTCGAGCTCGTCGGCCTACTTCACAGAGCCGAATCGCGACCAAGATTTGGCGGGCCAATAGAGGTACGTCACGACGCCGGTGATTTCACCATGTGACAGAAATCCGAAGTTGCGGCTGTCGTGCGAGAGGTCGCGATTGTCTCCCATGACAAAGTACGAGCCAGCCGGGACGGTCTGTTTCGAAATCTTTGGCGGCTGTATCTTTGGCGACTTTTCGGAAAGTCGATGCTGAATCTCGCCGTTAATGAGCAGCTCGTGCTCGTTGACTTCCACATTGTCGCCCGGCAAGCCGACGATTCGTTTGACGAAGGATTGCCGGCGATTCTCCGGGTTGCGAAACACGATCACATCGCCGCGACAGAAAGTTCGTGTCGAGATGCCCAGCTTGTTGGTCAGAATGCGGTCGCCGGAGATCAGCGTTGGCGACATGCTCCTCGTTGGGATGACGAACGCTTCCATCACGTTGGCTCGCAGGAAGAGCGCCAACCCGATGCTATAGGGGACGCTGGTCAGCGACAACAAAACGTAGACCGCGAGATGGTTGTAGTCTCGCAACGTGTAGTCCTGCCCGCTCAGAGCCTGCGCGATGCGTCTGGCATCGAACGCGGCCCAGACCGCCGCCACTAAATAGACCAGCAGGCAGCCGACAAACAGAAAGAGTGATGCGGTCGATGTCGCGACCAGCGACATGCCCACCACGAGCGGACCGAACAACGCGAACGAGCCGAAGATGATCAGCCCTCGTACCGCACGTCCGCAATAAAGTTGCCCCAGCCCCGGACAGCACATCGTCAACGCCAAGGCCAACCAGGGAAGACGGGCATGAGTCGATTCATGGCTTGTTGACATCGGAAACCTCCTCGACAGGTTCGGTCATGGCAATCTCGGTATCGGATGACGCGACCACGAAAAAAACGCTCACAAAGCTGTAAAGCCGCACCGCGAGCACCAACGCCGCCGCCGAGCAAACGAAAAAAGGAACCGCTCGCTGAAGAGCCGTCTTCTGCACGGCCAGGGCCATCGCGGCCTTCGTTGGCAGCGAACTCGATTCTCGCACGATCGTCATGATCCGATCCGATAGATCGGTCGGCGGCGATTCTGCTCGCCGCGCGTTGAGCCACGATTGATATTCGTCGTCAGGATTCATGTTCGTTCCTTATCAGCAATGTTTCGGCGAGCCTGCGGGCGTCAGCCCCCGGACGTGCCGCGAAGGGTTTCTTGTCCGGGGGCTAACGCCCAATGGCTCACCATTCGCGACGTTGCGTGGTTCGCGGGATCGAGGTCGCTCAGCAATGCACGCAAGCGCTGCTTGGCGCGGCTGACGCGAGACTTGATCGTGCCCAATTCAACCTCCTCGATGAGCGCAATCTCGGCGTACGGCAGCTCTTGAATCTCCGCCAACACGAATGCCGTGCGCTGTTCGAGCGGCAGCAGCTCCAACGCCGCATCCAGCCGAGTGTGCATCTCGCGGTTCAACACCGCGTCCAACGGCTGAGCCGTCCGGGCCTCGACGTCGAACTCAAAAGAAGTAACCGTCGCAACGGACGACCGCTTGAGATGATTCAGGCACCGGTTCCGCGCGATGGTCAGTAACCACGTCGAGAACTGCGACCGCTCGGCGTCGAACGAGTCCAACTTCCGAAACGCCGCGACAAACGCCTCCTGCACGAGGTCTTCCGCATCCGGCGCGTGCCGCACCAAATTTCGGACAAACAGAAACACCCGCCGCTGATGCCGCTCGACCAACTCCCGAAACGCCTCCACGTCCCCGGCCGCAGCCAAAACCCGCTCAATCAATGTCCGATCCTCGTCCATCCGATCTCGCCAACAAGAACTTTTCGGCCGACGAGAGGTTATACAGCGAGACACCCTCAGCGGTTCCAAAGATTCTCCGCGCCGGTAACGACGAAGTCCCGCTGCAAGCGTTTTGAGTGTTCGATACCGTTGTCCTCAAGGCGTGTAGAACTCGAGCACCATCGCTTCAAATTCAATGAGCACCGGGGAATTCGGTTCGGTCAATTGCGTGAATTCACGTCGGACCCAATCGAGATCCAGTTGGCCGGCGTGTTTGGCCAGCAGGCCCCGCACGTCTTCTTGATCCTGCGGTCGCCACGCCGCGAGTTTCAGAAGAATCAGGCCTTCGACATCCGCAACCCGGACTCGCTGGTTGTTCAGCGGGACTTCGGTCGCACGGTCCAGCACATGTTGGAACTGCACGACAACCGGCTTGAGCCAGTCCACGCGGATGCGTCCGCGCCAAGTGAGCTGCGTGATGCCGTACGCCCATTCGCTCAGCAGAGATCGCAGGTCGAACTCGAAGCCTCGTTGTTGAAGATCATCTAAGAGTCGCGGCAACTCCAGTTGCGGGACGTCGAGCAAGAGGTCGATGTCACGAGTGCTTCGCACACGCCCACGAATCGACACCGCCAACCCGCCAATCAAGGCATAATTGGTCTTGTGGGTCCGCAGGACATCGACCAACTCTGACAAGACATTGGAGAGACTGTCAGACTCGATGGGCTTTGGCGGATTCTCGTTGCCGTTGGAAGAGCTCACGCATGCACCTTTGCCATTCGGCCTCACGACGAAGCCACAGAGGGTCTTGCGATCCAAAGATATCTTCCGCCGGGTTCATGGCCGACGCCGTAGCCAGCAGATCGCAAACCGCTTGCACACGCTCATCGGGAGTTAAATCGCGCTCATCAACGAGCTGCCGTCGCAGCGATTCGGCACTCGATGGAAATTTCACCGGAAGCATGACTCGACCTCTTCAACTTCAACGCAACCGCCCACACAAACACTCTAGTGGCTCGCACGGGACGAACTCAATGAGCAAGTTGCGGTACCCGCGCTTGCTGCGCGCCACCGGCTACACCCTGACCAATCGATCTCCCTCACGTTTCAAACCGGCTTTCTGGGCGAGGTCGTCCAAAAAATGATCGCGATCCGCTGGGGAAATCATGAAGGCCTTGAAGAACCCCGGACCATACTGCACATGCAGACGATCCAGAGACAGCGCCGGCGAACTCAACGGGTTGTGAGTCAGATGCACTTCCAAGACGCCGGCCAGGGGAATGCGTTGGCGGCAGATGCCGAAGCGGACGATGAGGTGTGTGTTGTCCAGTCCGTATCGCATGGGAAAGACCAGCCCGAAATAGATGGCGACCACGAGCAACAGACTTCCAATTCCAATCGGCAACTCCGACATCTTCCCAGCCTGCACGAGTGCGATGCACACCGAAACCGAGGCCACGGGCGGCACGCACAGAACCAGAGCAAGCCACCAATCGACCTTCGATCGGTACCATTGAGCGGGGATGTCGAACATGAGGACTTCTCTGTTGCTATCGACTCACCAGTGATCGCTGACGACCAGCGGAATACCGTCGACCGCCGATAGCGTATCACACGCGGCTTGGTCGCCGCACCTGCTGCACGCCACCGACGACGAACGACGGAATTGGCAACTGCTCGGCGACGGCGGCGCGATCGAATGGCCTGACCGCGCTGTGCGCGGATCTCCTGACCCCGCACACGGACGACCGCAGGTCTCCAGCGATTCGGGGAGACCTGCGGTCCAGCGAAGCAGCGGGGTCAGGAGACCCGCGCACAGCGCAGGCATTGAGTGCCTCTTGGCCGGTCGCAGCAGCGGCGAAAGTATCACGTCGCTCCAATGCTGGCTCGCGTCACGCGGTCGCAAGTCATGAATGGCGCAGGGTGTATTGGTTGCCCGTGAAACGGAGCGTTGTGGATCTGTCGTTAGAGAGTTGGTTGAGGAAGTTGGAGTCGATGTCGTTTTTGAGGTTGGATTTTCTAAGGCATGGCCAGAAGGTTTGAAGGGGTTGAAGCCGCCCTG
>CAZPUJ010000781.1:0-2539 GCA_964589725.1 uncultured Planctomycetaceae bacterium | reverse complement strand
GAGAGTTCTTGGCCATCTCGCTTTTGCAACTCTGGCTTGTAGTCCCAAGTGTCAACCTGCGACGGACCGCCGGTCATGAACAGCCAGATCACAGACTTCACGCGCGCCGCGAAATGCGGAGCCGTCGCAGCGAGCGGATCGTTGATCCCAGCCCCGCACGATTCTTCGTGAAGCATCGTCGCGAGTGCGAGCGAGCCGAAGCCCAGGCCGGTGTCTTGAAGGAATTGACGGCGAGTCGGAAGAGAGAGCATGGTCGGGGATCCATTAGTCAACATACACGAATTCATTCAAACACAGAAGCACTTGGCAGAACTCGCCGAGGGCATTATCGCCGAGAGTGGCTTGTTGCTGATCGACGAACGTCAGCATCCGTGATCGTTCCGAATCGGTCGGCAGTCGTGCGAAAACGATCTGGTAAGCGCGGTCGATGGCGGTGGAAAGTGGTTCCTCTTTGGCGCCACGAACTCGCGCTGCGAGTTTCTCGGCCTGCTGACGCACGAACGGTGAGTTCATCATCGTGAGCGCTTGAGTCGGCACGGTAGTACTGACTCTTTCGCCGATGCTTTGTGTCGGTTCGGGGGCATCGAACATCGTCATCAGGGGAATCAGCTCGCTGCGTTTGACGCGCAGGTAGACGCTTCGCCGCGGCGTGTTGTCGAGGATGCTGGGACCATACATCGTCAAGTCGAGCGAGCCGCCGACGGACAAAAGTGCGTCGCGGATGATTTCAGCTTCGAGGCGTTCGGGCTTGTGATACCAGAGGAAACGATTATCGGGATCGGCCTTGAGGTTCGCCGGCGAGACCTCGTTCCCTTGCATGTAGACGGCGCTGGTCATCATCAGCTTGTGCAACGGTTTGAGCTTCCAGCCGTTGGCGATCAGTTCGCTGCCCAGCCAGTCGAGCAGTTCGGGATGCGTCGGGCGATCGCCCTGAGCTCCAAAATCGTTCGGCGTGCCGACGATGCCTTCGCCGAAATGATGCTGCCAAAGCCGGTTCACGATGACACGAGCCAGCAGGTGACCGGCACCGGCATCGACGTCGGTGATCCAGTTGGCCATGCCGATTCGCGGATCGACCGGCTGCGGCTTGTCGCCCGGTGACTTCAACCAACGGGTGCCGGGATCATTCGACGAGAAGAGAACTTGCACGAATGCAGGCTCGGCCTTGCCTTGTTTGTTGTCGACTTCGCCGCGACGCAAAAAGAAGACATCCTGTCCACCGGCGACCGTCGTATAGACCTCGGTGAAAGCGGGACGCGGTTCTCGTTGAGCGTGCGAAGCCACCGTCTCAAACACTTTGGCGGTCTCGGTGTCGAATCGGCTGAACCAGCGAGTCATCGGTTCACGGAGCGACTCGGGCAACTGATTCTTTTGAGCCGCGAGGATAGCTCGGATCTCGCCCAGATGCTGCGGTACGATATCGCCCGCCCATGTTGCGGGGTTCGGCTCGGTGCTGATCGCGAGACGGACGCGGCCCAGTCCCTGATCACGGAAGCTTAGTTCAAACGTCAGCTCAGTGCCGTTCGCAAAGCCGGGCAGTCCGCCGTCGATCTCGAAGATCGCGGCGTTGTCCTTGCCGGTTGTTTCCTTCACGACCCACGCCGTGGCCGGCTTGCCGTCGATTGCATTCTTGATCGACTGATCCTTGTCCTCGAACGCAGCGTAGGCCGCACCCCACTTGAGCTCGATCGGCGGTAGGTCAGGCTTTCCAGCCTGACTGTCAGGCTGGAAAGCCTGACCTACCGCAAGTGGCCGCGCAGTGACCTTCAGTTCGATCAACTGAAAGCTGCCATCGGCATTTAATCCCGGCCCGCGTTTGGGCAACGAGCCGTCGGTGAAGGCATCGAGACGTACGGAGGTCAGCTTCTGCTGATACGTGTGTGTCGTGATGCTGTATTCCTCGGCATCGCGAGCGACTCGCGCCGCGCGGCCTCGCTGCCGGATATTGCTTCCCGTGCTAATCGCCCCATCGTGAGCGACGACTCCGTTGGCGAGCGGCTTCAACCAGGATCGCTCCGCATGAACCGTCACCGGTTCGAGCACCTGCCAGCGCGGCGTTTCCGGCTGCTTGGGAAGTTCAGAAGTGCGCCAGGCTTCAAAGCGTTTCGGCAGTTCATCGTTGGCAAAGCGTTGCAGACCGGCGACGAACTGCACGTGTTCTCGCTGATGAACTTCGAGAGCTTGTTGCGTCGCGTCGGGACTGGGATCGTACGGCTTAGCACCATGCACGGTTTGAGCGAGTGTCGCCGCGAGGCCGTAGTAGTCCTGATGCGGAATCGGGTCATATTTGTGTTCGTGACAGCGGACGCAACCCAGCGTCAGCCCGAGCATCGAGCCGCCAATCGTCATCAGCATGTCGTCGATCTGGTCGTAGCGGATGCGTTCGACGGTCTTGGCCGTGATCTGTCCGGGATACGGCCCGGCGACGAGAAACCCGGCTGCGGAGGCTCCTCGAAAGTCGTCCGGCAACAGCTTATCGCCGGCAAGCTGCAACCGCACGAAGTCGTTGAACGGCATATCGCTGTTGATCGCCTTGATG
>CAZPUJ010000780.1:0-2796 GCA_964589725.1 uncultured Planctomycetaceae bacterium | reverse complement strand
CAACCGCAATCACGATCGTGTCCTTGTGGACGTCCAAACCAACGTAACGTAGCTTACTCATCGGACCAGTCCTCCCGTTTGTGGCTCTGTGTGAAGTGGAACATTCAAAACGCTCCGCTCAGCATAACCCACGCTGCCGTGGGAGACTGGTCCTTCCATATTGTCTAGCCCCGGTTCTTGCTGCACAAACCGGACGCTAGCGCGTTCCGGCTCACCCGAAAATCAAGCGGTGACAAAGCACTACTGTGTTTGTCCGCGGCTTCGTCGCTTCACGACGTTCAACCACGTGGCGTCCTGCTTCCGGCGATAAAGAATGCACATGCTGTTTGGCTGCACTCGATCTTGCTTGATCCTGCGGATAATCTGGTTGCAGATCGCTCATTCATCGGTCAAAGTTCTGCTGAGGTGACATCGAATGTCAGGTCGATTGCTGGCGAACGCAGCATTGCTGCTTGCTGTCGTATCAGGACTGGCGACGGCTGCCGAAGATCGAGAACCAGTCGCTCAAGAAAAAAACGCTGATCAAACGGCTGTGCCCGTTAAGCAAGCATCTCAAGGCTCGTCTTCGGGGAAGGCGCTGGCCGAAGTCAAAGACGCCGTGGAGGTCCGCCGTGTCGCCGGCCGGAACCCGCGAGTGCTGTTCATCACGGCGAAAGATTGCAAGTCCTGCACGCGGGAACTGGAGCGGTTGCGCCGACCCGGCGGTGATTTCGAGGCGATGCAGGCTCGCGGTTGGAAGATCGGAGACAGCGCGGACAGCCACTTGCAGATCGTTGACCGCGAGAAGATCCCCGACCTCATCCGTCAGCTCGACGTCCGCGAGTATCCGACAGTCGCCTGTATCAGCGACGCACAGATCATCCGCTCCTTCAAAGACGGCTGCACCACGCCGCTCGACGCCTGGACGTTTGGGTTCCTTCTGAAAGGCCAGAACGAGCGGCCGGAAGCCCCGATCCCAGAACCCGTCCGAGTGGCATCGACCGGCCAATATCCCTTGCGTGGCAACCATTGGTCGGTCGAAGGTGACTGGAACCCCACGGAAGCGACGCTTGTGAGCCATCTCCGCGGCCCGAATCATGCCAACCAGCTTGAGGCGAATTGGAAAATCGAAACCTGGTCTTACGAAGAGTTGCGTTCGCTCCACGACGACCTTCACGAGCGTGAGCTTGGCAGCGCGACGTTGACTTCGTCGACCGGGTCAGCACTCACAAGTCGTGGATTCGAACCGGCTGCGGCTAGCCACAAGTTCTTCGGCCGTTGACAAAGCAGTCCGGTGAACGGGGGGCGTCAGCCCTCTGGTGTCCGCCGCAAACCAGAGAGCTGACGCCCCCCGTTCGCGGGTCGTCTCAGTAGACCAGGGGGCTGACGCCCCTCGTTCGCCGATCTGTCACAGTGGAATTACCTGCGCAGGTCTTCCGGCAAACGGCGGTCGACCTCGGCGACTTGGTTGAGCAGCAGATCAACCATCTTGGCTGGCGTCCAACCTTCCAGTCGGGCGGTGTAATCCAAAATCAGGCGATGGCTCAGCACGCACATGGCGACTTTCTTCACTTCTTGAAAGCCGACGTTGGGCTTTCCGGCCAACAGCGCCGCCGCACGCGATGTGCCCGCCAACGCGATCGCCGCTCGCGGTGACGCGCCGTACTTCACGAATTTGGAGACGGCGTCCGGTGCGTCGGGTTGCTGCGGGTGCGTCGCGGTGACCAGTCGAGCGATGTAATTCGACACCGCTTCCGGCAAGTGAACGCGATCCGTCAGGTCAAACAGACGGCGGAGTTCCTCCGCCGACAGCACCGTCGTTAACGGAGGCACTTGTCCGTGCTTCCGCGTGCTGATGATCTGCTGCAACGTGTCGCTGCCGATGCCGGGGACTTGAATCTTGAAGGTGAAGCGGTCGACCTGAGCTTCCGGCAACGGATATGTCCCCTCCAACTCGATCGGGTTCTGCGTGGCGAGCACGAAGAACGGTTGCGGCAACGGGTGCGTCTCGCCCAGCACGGTGACGCGATGTTCCTGCATGGCTTCCAGCAACGCCGATTGAGTCTTCGGCGTCGCGCGATTGATTTCGTCCGCCAGCACTAAATTGGCGAAGATCGGGCCGAGATGAAACACGAGCTTACGCGACCCTTGATGCTCTTCGAGGATCGGCGCGCCGACGATATCGCTCGGCAGCAAGTCGGGAGTGAACTGCACGCGGCGAGACGACAGGCCCAACAGCGCCGAGAGCGACTTCACTAACTCCGTCTTGCCCAGTCCCGGCAAGCCTTCGAGCAAGATGTGCCCGCGCGCCAGCAGGCAAATGACGACCAACTCGATCAATTCCTGCTGTCCCAAAATCGCCGTGCCCAAGCCATCAACCAACCGCCGCGACAGTTGCTGAGCCTCGGCGACTTCATCCGGTGAAAGCAAGGACTCCGTGGTGCTGCTCAAGGGGAAGCTTTCTCCTGAAAATACTGCTTCACAACCGCTCGATGTCGCGGGCGGACGGCGTGGTTCCAAGTTTCGTTACCCGATGCCGCTTCCTGTTCGCGAGCACCGCTTCTGGGAGCCGACTGGGCCGGCTTGACCTCGGGAGCTTTCGCCGTGAGCGCGATTGTTTCGTCACGCGGCTTGTCGAGCGATCCGGGCGGCAGCACCGTCTCTTTGAACTTCGCCCCATTCGGATTCGAGGCATCGCCATATTCGAGTTCCGCGTCGGCACGACCTTCGTTCACTCCGCCTTTGCCGGGGATATTGCCGCTCCGACCGGAGCGGTTGCCGGAGGCCAGTCAGGTTCCACCTGGTTTCTGGCACTCC
>CAZPUJ010000779.1:0-10055 GCA_964589725.1 uncultured Planctomycetaceae bacterium | reverse complement strand
CCAGTCGTCCCGCCGCTTGCTCGGGACTCATGAACGCCGGAGTGCCGATGGCCGAGCCGATCTGCGTCGGTTCGAGACCGCTCCCCGAAGACGGCATCAGCGTGGCTTCCTCGGTGTCGGCGAATTGATCGGCCTTGCCCGTCGCTTTGGCCAAGCCCCAATCGACCACCAGCGTCTCGCCGTACTTGCCGAGCATGATGTTGCCCGGCTTCAAATCGCGATGCAGCACGCCGCGACTGTGCGCGTACTCGATGGCGTTGCAGACATCGACAAAGCGGCCCAGCAATTGCCGAAACTCGACCGACGCGAACGCCTCGCGCGGGACTCCGGTGTTGCCCGGCCTCGCCGAGGCCGAATGAATCGGCGGTTCGTCCGCAGCGACTCCATCACCAATCACCGTCGGCGCGTGGGCGTCGTGTCGCAGAGCAGGCGGCTCGACTGCTCCGGCAATCACAGGCGAGGCGCCTGTGCTACGAACCTGCGTGTGCGTCGCATGAAATCGGTCGACCGCTTCCTTCAAGCTGGCTCCGCGAATGAAACGCATCGCATATAACGGCCGGCCATTGTCATGATGGCCCAGGCTGTAGATCGGGACGATGCCCGGATGCTCCAGACCTCCGGTGATCTCGGCTTCCAACACAAACCGTCCGCGGCTGCCGGAGTCATGCGCGTGGCTCGGTTTGATCTCCTTGAACGCGACCTCGCGGTTCATCTCGCGGTCTTTCGCGATCCAGACTTTGCCAAGCCCTCCTTCGGCGTGAGCACGCAGCAATTCAAACCGCTGCTGGGTTGAAGAGCCGGCTTCCATGCTCGGTGCCGCGAAGTCAGACGGAACGCTGGAATGCCGCGGCCTGAGAAAACTCACGGTCTGTTGCAGCTCGTCGTCCACGATCAATCGCAGTTCCGCGGCGACATCCGACACCGAACTGAGCGCCGCTAAACTTTGCTCGGCACTGCCGCCATGCCGCGCGACATGCCGATCGACCATCGGTTCGAGCGCGGCTCGGTCCTCGGCCGACATGTGACCCAGCTCGATAAGCAATTCCCCCAACGGCCGCGACTTCTGCAACGTCCAGGCCTGCAACGCCACGATCAACCCCGCTTGCGTGATGAACTCCATCTGCAACGCCAGGACGCCGAACAACACGTTGCGCTCAGACTGCGATGCCGACATGAATCATCGCTCCCGAATTGAGGCGGACTGCGAAAGGGTCGGATGATCAACTGATACTAGAACTTGTTGAATTAGTCCGCCGCCGAGTTTACCTCAGCGGTTTACGCGTTTCTGCACTACGTATTTCCCGATGAATTCGATACTTATTTTCCGATGAATTCGAGTAGTGCAGAAACGCTTGAACCCCTGAGGCAAGCTCAGGGGCGATTAAATCAACAGACTCAATAGACCACGGCCCGCTCACCCTCGCAAGAGTTGGAGCGGGCCTCCCTGCATAAACGCGACCGAGCATCCTTGCCGTCTGCGCGTTGGTCGATACTCTAAGCTCCGTTCGCTTCGGCGTCAGTCAACTTGGAAAGGCATGCGAAGAAAAGGTGTCAGGAACCGTTGTTTGACAGTCTAGGTCGCTGGCTGGTAGACTCCGGCCATCATGGGACGAGCCAAACGAGCAGACGACGGTGGAATGGTGTTTCACGTACTGAATCGCGCGAATGCTCGTGCGACAATTTTTGAGAAGCCCGAAGACTACGCGGCGTTCGAGCGTGTGCTGAAAGAAGCTCTGGACCGCGTGGAGATGCGGGTTCTCTTGTATTGCTTGATGCCAACGGCAACGGAATGAGTTCGCGCAGTCCGTGCTCAGCGATTTGCCAGTCCCGTGTCCGCGTCAATGGCGTCAACACGTCAACCAACCGCAAACGGATGCCGAGCTTGAAGCCTTGCGGCGCAGCGTCAATCGTGGGGCACTATTCGGCGAATCCAATTGGACCAAGCGCATCGTCAAGCGTTTGGGCTTGGAGGTGACCATCCGCCCGCGCGGTCGTCCGAAATTGGCCTGACAGCTTAGCTAATGTGCTCAGTTAAACGCGGCGAATGGGGGCCTGAGAGATTGGCTCGCGGAACCTCTCTATGGCCTCCCTCTGACAAGAGATCGCATCGGAAGTGAGGTGAGTGTGTCGATCATCCACTCGCAGGTCAGGGCTTCTCGCCTAACTCAAACGCGTCAAACCGCGTTATTTGCGTATTGGGTCAGCCTAGAAAGGCTGACCTGCCGGATTTGAATCCGCTTCTCACAAGACAATGCTTGTCAACAGATTCGCCTTGTCCCGCAGATCACAGTGCCTCGAGCACCGCGACCATACTCGCGCTGAGCGTGAACGCTTCGTTGATCTCGCTGGCCGGATCGGCGATCAGGTCGTTGCCTTGATTGCCGGCGACCGTGTCAGCTCCCGACTGGGCATTGATCGTGTCGTCGCCGTCGCCGCCGAGCACGATGTCGCTGCCGCCGCCACTCAGGAGCACGTCGTTCCCGTCGCCACCCACAAGGATGTCGTCACCCATTCCGCCAGCAACGGTGTCGTTGCCATCTTCGGCTGAGATGACGTCGCGTCCATCGCCGGCTTCGATCGAGTCGTCGCCATCGCCGCCGTTGATCGTGTCATTGCCGCCATCGGCTTTGAGCGTATCGTTGCCGTGATCGCCGCGAATCTTGTCGTCGCCGTCGTTGCCTTGCAGGAAGTCGTCGTTACGTCCGCCGTCGAGCGTGTCGTTGCCGGCTCCACCCAGCAGTGTGTCCTGTCCGATGCCACCGGTCAGCGAGTCGGCGCCTTCCATGCCATTGAGCGAATCGTCGCCGTCCTCTCCCGACAGCGTGTCGGCTCCCTCATCGCCGTCGAGGCTGTCGCTGTCGAGTTGACCCAACAGAACATCGTTGCCGAGATCGCCCCGCAACGTGTCGCTGCCGCTGCCGCCGAGGATCGAATCGTCTCCGGCCTGACCATTGATTCTGTCGTTGCCCGCGCCGCCATCGACCGTATCGTTGCCGGCTCCCGCGCCGATGATGTCATCTCCATCGCCGCCACGCAGCGTGTCGGCGTCCGCCGATCCGACGAGTGTGTCATCACCCGCTTCGCCGTTGAGCTCCAGCCAGACTCGACCCAGCATCGCGCCGTTCGCAGTCAACAAGTCGTTGCCGTTGCCGCCGTTCGCCGTGACGACCAGTGCTCCGACTTTGTTGACGTCGTTGACAGTGACTTGATCGTTGCCGCCGAACGTGTTGATCACGACCGCGACGATGCAAGCCGGTTGCACTAGACTGTTGAGCACCGTGATTGACGCGACTCCCTGCGAGACTTGCAATTGGATTCCCGACTGACCGACGGAGAACTGATCCGCAACACCGGTGCCATTGACTTCGACCGTGTCCGCTCCTTCGGAACTTTGTACGGCATCGCTGCCGCTCGACGCTCCCAGCCACACGAATTTGTCGTCGCCCGCGTCGCCGTTGACGGTATCGTTTCCGGCTTGCCCATTAAGCGTGTCGTTGCCGTCATCGCCATGCAACCGATCGTTCCCCGCTCCGCCAAAAACCAAATCGTTGCCAAAGCCGCCATTCAGCCGATCGTCGCCCGCCATGCCGCTGAGCGTGTCGCCCCCTTGAGCGCCGAAAATCAAATCGTTGCCGTCACCGCCGTTCAGGATGTCGCCGATCGTGTCGGTCGCAGCGACATTGATCGTGACCGTCGCGGCATTGCTCACGCCGTTGCGGTCGTCGCGAATCGTGTACGTGAACGAATCCGTGCCCGAGAAGTTGCTGTTCGACGTATAACGAATCAAGCCATTGCCCAAACTGATGGCTGTGCCGTTCGCCGGTGGAGTTGCGATCGCCACGGTGTTGAAGACCAGAACACCGTCGAGATCGACGTCGTTGGAAACGACATCGACTGTCACAGGAACGGCGGAGATGGTGTCGAACGTCCCGTCGTCTGAGGCCAGCGGCGGCTGGTTGATCTGTTCGACCGAGGTGGGGAATCCCGTGCCAAAAAACGAGTGCGTCGTGTAGACGGTACTCGCGCCCGGCACGAGATTGAACGTGTTCCGCAGTCCCAGCGCGACGTCGTACCCTTGCCCGGCGTCGATCGAGCCGTCACCGTCGGCGTCGCCCGTGATTTGCCCATCCAGAGCGGAGCCTTGCCCGAGACGTTGCCGCAGTCCAGTGAAGCTGTCGATCTCGAAACGGTTGTTGGTCGGAAGCGTGCCTCCCTTGCCCGTGATGCCGATGAAATTCGTGTCCGCGGATGTGCCTCCGGAATCGGTCTCGAACAGCACTTCATCTCCCGCGGTCGTGAGCAGTCGTCCGCCGCCGCTATTCGTGAACGATCCATCGAAACTTTGATCGCTGTCGAGGTAACGGACCAACTCAAAGTTTGCGTCAGTCGCACCGCTGTTGGTGATGCGATAGGTCTGCGTCAGCAGCGAACCTGTGCGGATACCGGAACTGTCCATGACTGGCAAGACCGTCTGCACGACCTCGAAGTTCAGTGAACCGACGTCGAACATGGAGTCGGCTTCATTCAGCAGGCCGCGAATCGAGCTGACGTTGGCCGCGATTTGGCTCAACTGTTGCCGCGTGCCCGTCGTCGTGCTGGGACGAAAGTAGACATAAGACTCGAACGTCGTGGCCTTCGGACCGATCAAACCGATCGGATCGAAGGGAGCACTGCCAGAAGTGCCGAAGACATTGCTGGAACCTCCGAAGGTGCCAGTCGCGTCGACCGAGATCTGCAAGCTACCGTCGCCAGATCCGGTCGACATTTCATGCACCGTGCCGCTGTCCGTCCCTCCGCCGCTGTCTATCGCGTCGGGTAGACCTGTGCCCGTCGGTGGCGGAGTCGACGGTGCTGGGATCGGTGGCGTGGGTGTGACACTCAAGGCTTGGTCAAAGGTGCTGCGGAGCACGTCGTTCCCGGCACCGCCCGACAGGGAATCGACGCCGTTTCCACCGACGAGCGTGTCGTCGCCACCCTGTCCCTGAATCACATCGTTGCCGGTTTCGGTGCTCGTCTGGTCGGGGCCGTCACCCAGTAGACTATCCTTCCCTGCGCCCCCGAAGATCGCGTCGTCGCCGTCGTTGCCGATTGCGGTGTCGTCACCCAAATTCCCATTGACCAGATCGTTGCCGGCACCCGCGATGAGTGAGTCATTGCCATTTCCCCCCTGCAACGTATCGTTGGAGACCGGGTTGAAGATCGGAACCTCGTTCAGAATTACCTCGAGATTATCGATGCCCCATGACGCATCTGATCCACCTTGGAAGCCGGCGCCGTCGGCAAAGAGGTCAATCGTCAGTCTGTTGGCCGTGTGAGGAATGTTGTGGAGCTGCGGCTCGAATCCCATATCCCACGCGCTGTCGAATGGTGGAGAAGTCGTTGGAAATCCCAAGTCCGAAAAAGGGCGTGGCGTTAGCTGACCGCCAGGTGGTGCAATATAGGCTGCAGTCGATGGTGGGGTGATGTTGTCAAAAGTCGAACTAAACACCAATACGCCATCGACTCGAACATTAAAAACGTCAGGAGCACTGGAAGGACTGGTCCAATGATTGATAATCGCCAGCAAGAAATTGATGTCGATGCTGGTGTGGCTTGGGAGGTTCGTCAGCGTCAATGTCGTGGGCGTCTGTGGAATCGAACCAGGATTGGCAAACGTTCCCCCCGTGTCATTCTGCAACAGATTTCCACTAAAGACGTCTGCCCCCGTTCCCAATCCCGCGTACCCTTGAACGGCAGCGACAGTCGTTGTGCCTGAGAACTCGACCGGCACGCCGCTGTCAAAGTTTACTGAAAATGCAGTCAAACTGGTCGTGGGCACGGCTAAATCACCAAACGCCAAATCATTTCCAGAATTTCCGTTGACGAAGTCCGCACCAAGCCCGCCCTGCAACGTGTCATCGGCCTCGCCCCCCAGAATTGAGTCGTTTCCGTCGCCGCCGTCTAGGATGTCAGTGCCGCCGTCGCCATTGAGCGTGTCGTTGCCGTCCTCTCCGAGAATCGAGTCTTCGCCGTTGCCGGCGAACACCCTGTCGTCGCCGTCACCAGTGCTGATCGTGTCGGCACCGTTGCCGCCATCAATCGTGTCGTTTCCCGTGCCCCCCGTGAGCGAATCGTCGCCGTCGTCGCCGATCAGTTGATCGTTCCCCAACCCGCCGGTGATGGTGTCGTGGCCGTCGCCACCGAACAGCGTGTTCAACCCGCCCGCATCCGTGATCAAATCGTTGCCATCGCCGCCATTGATGCTGTCACCGTAGTCGCGACTGCCGGCGATCGTGTCGTGTCCGTTGTGCCCATCGACACGGATCGCGTCGATGTTCGGAAACGCCGCCGCCAATACGGCACTCAGGTCGATGTTGTTCGCTTCATCGCCGCCGTCGATCACGATCGACGTCACGTCCGTCAATCGGATACCGCTGAGGTTCGCATCCGGCACTCCATCGATCAACACCTGCACATCGCTGGTGCGCATTGGGTTCGGGCGGATCACGATGTCCTCGTCTGCCGTGGACGAGACGTTCAACTCGCCACCAACAAACAAGGACACAGCCGACAGCAACTGCCGCGACTCGACCGCTTCGATTCGCCGAGCCAATCCCGCTCGAACTTTTCGCGACCAACGCCTGTTCCGCAACGACTCCAGCCAGCCGGAGAAGCTCATGGTTCACCCATCCTTGGGAGTGTTCTGCTCATCCATTCATCCATTCCACCCACCGCGGCGTTCGTTCGAGATGCTAAAAGGCTGTCACTTGCGATCAGTCAACATACCTCGGCATCCCTCCACACAACCGACACAACCGCTGCCGGTGGCACAACACGTCAAGTCGTATCGACTCGCTGTAACCGGAGCGACCATGCAAACCGTTTCTCTCGGCAGGGTCAGCCGGACCGGAAAGGGTTCTCCAAATTGCCAAGTCTCCTGGCCCAAATACCTCGCGCGACCAGGAATGAGATAGGCGAGCGGGGTGGCGTCAGCCCCCCGGTCCTGCGGTGAATGCACCGGGGGCTGATCCGCCGCGGCGGACCCCGCTCGCCAGAATGTCTCACGTATGGCCGAGCGCGGTAACCCGAAGCATAAGCGAGGGCAGAGGTAACAGGCCCTCGCTGACGCTTCGGGTGAGTGTCAGACTCGACCGTACGAGGTATAAGTGCTCCCGGGAATTGCGGGTGGGCCAGCCGTCCCGTAACGTACCCCGCGCGTAAAAAAAGGCCTGTCGCTCTGACGGGCCACGAGTTGCCGGGCAGGTGGCCACGCATGCCTGCCGCTTTGGATTGTCATGAACAAGATCACGAAGTTGCTGGTCGCGAATCGCAGCGAGATCGCAATTCGCGTGTTTCGCAGTGCTGACGAACTGAGCATCCGCACCGTCGCCATTTACACGCATGAAGACCGCTTCGCGCTGCATCGCTTCAAGGCGGATGAGGCGTATCAAATCGGCAAGAAGGGGGAGCCAATCAAGTCGTACCTGGACATCGAGGCGATCTTCGACATCGCCAAGACGCACGGCATCGACGGCATTCATCCTGGTTACGGCTTCTTATCCGAGAACCCGAAGCTCGCGCAGGCGTGTGTGGACGCCGGCATCACATTCGTCGGGCCGAGCGTCGAGGCGTTGAACCGGCTGGGGGACAAGACGATCGCTCGGCGGATCGCTCAACAAGCGGGCGTGCCGGTGCTTGGCGGAAGTCAGGCCGCGATTAAAGATGCGGCCGAAGGACTAAAGTTTGCGAAGAAGCTGGGCCTTCCGGTGATTTTGAAAGCGGCTCACGGCGGCGGTGGTCGCGGGATGCGGGTGATTCGTGACGAGGCGGACTTCGCAGCGCAGTACGAACAGGCTCGACGTGAATCGTTGACCGCGTTTGGCAGCCCGGACATCTTCGTCGAGAAATTCATTCACCGCGCCCGCCACATCGAAGTCCAAATCCTCGGCGATCTGTACGGGAATCTGGTGCATCTTTTCGAGCGCGATTGCTCGGTGCAGCGACGGCATCAGAAGGTCGTCGAAATCGCACCGGCTCCGAATTTGAAGCCGGAGATTCGCGACGCGCTGTGCGAGGCCGCGCTGAAGATCGGGCGAGCCGTCGGCTACTACAACGCCGGCACGGTCGAATTCCTGGTCGATGCCGACACGAACGAGATGTACTTCATCGAGGTTAACCCGCGGATTCAGGTCGAGCACACCGTGACCGAAGAGGTCACTGGCTTCGACATCGTCAAGACGCAGATTCTGGTCGCTCAAGGCGTGCCACTGTCGGACGAACAGATCGGCATGACGTCGCAAGAGGTCATCCGCACGAACGGTTTCGCCGTGCAGTGCCGCGTCACGACGGAAGATCCCGCGAACAATTTTCTGCCCGATTACGGCCGCGTTTCGCATTACCGCTCGGCCAGCGGCATGGGGATTCGGCTCGACGCGGGATCCGCATTCTCGGGTGCGGTGGTGAATCCGTTTTACGACTCATTGCTGGTGAAAGTGACGGCTCGCGGCCGGCGATTCATTGACGCCATCAACCGTTTGAAACGCTGCCTGGCCGAGTTCCGTGTCCGCGGCGTCAAAACCAACATTCCGTTCTTAATACAGTTGCTGCGGCATCCCACGTTTGAAGCCGGTGATTGCACGACGCGGTTCATCGACGAAACGCCGAAACTGTTTGAGCTTCCTAAACGCAAAGACCGTGCGACGCGATTGTTCCTGTTTTTGGGCGAGGTGATCGTCAATGGGAACTCGCTCTTCGGCGGTACGAAGCCACAGCCCGCACGACGCGAACCGGCTCCGGTGCCGGAGTTCGACAAACGACAGCCGATCCCCGCCGGCACGCGCGACAGGTTGAAGGAACTCGGGTCGAAGAAGTTCAGCGCTTGGATTCGCGGCCAGAACTCGCTGTTGATGACCGACACGACGTTTCGCGACGCTCATCAATCGTTGCTGGCGACTCGGCTGCGGACGAAGGACTTTCTGGAAATCGCCGAGGCTTACTCGCGACTCTGTCCGGAACTGTTCTCGCTGGAGATGTGGGGCGGAGCGACGTTCGACACGGCCATGCGGTTCTTGAAGGAATGTCCGTGGCAGCGGCTGGCCGACATGCGACAGCGGATTCCGAACATTCTGTTCCAGATGCTGCTTCGAGCATCGAACGCGGTTGGCTACACGAACTATCCAGACAACGTCGTTCGCGAGTTCGTCAACGAAGCGGCCGAATGCGGCATGGACGTCTTCCGCATTTTTGATTCGCTCAACTGTGTGCCGAACATGCAGGTCGCGATGGAAGCGGTCTTGAACGCGACGCCTTCACACGGCGTGCGGCCGATCTGCGAAGCGGCGATCTGCTATTCGGGCGACATCACCAATCCGAATCGCACAAAGTACTCGCTGAACTACTACATCGACCTGGCGAAGCAGCTCGAACAGATGGGGGCGCACATCCTGGCCATCAAGGACATGGCCGGGCTTTGCAAGCCGCGAGCGGCTCGCGAATTGGTGCGTGCGCTCAAGCAAGAGATCGGCATTCCGATTCACTTCCACACGCACGACACTGGCGGCATTCAATCGGCGTCGATCCTGATGGCGGCCGAAGAGAAGCTGGACATTGCCGACGCCGCGATGGCTCCGATGTCGGGCGGCACATCGCAACCGAACCTCAACACGATCAGCGAGTCGTTGCGGTTTTCCGGACGCGACACGGGATTGAACTCGCAGAACCTGGACGCGATCGCCGAATACTGGCGAGCGGTGCGGCAGTTTTACTCGCCGTTTGAAAGCGAGCAGCAGCCGGCAACGACCGATCTGTACAGCCACGAAATGCCGGGCGGCCAGTACACCAACCTGTATCAGCAGGCAAAGTCGCTGGGTTTGGCCGCGCAATGGACCGAGATCTGCCAGGCGTACGCCCAGGTCAACCAGATGTTTGGCGATATCGTGAAGGTGACGCCCAGTTCCAAAGCGGTCGGCGACATGGCGCTGTTCATGGTCGCGAACCGCCTGACGCCAGAGTCGATCATGGAAGGGACTCGCGAGCTGGCGTTCCCCGAATCGGTCATCGAACTGATGAGCGGCGCC
>CAZPUJ010000778.1:0-4438 GCA_964589725.1 uncultured Planctomycetaceae bacterium | reverse complement strand
GCATGAGCGCTTCGGAATCGTCCTCTTCCAGATGCAGGACTTCCGAGAGGTCTTCGACCGCGCGATCCGGTTCGTCGATCAGAGTGAACACGCGAGCGCGATTGAAGTAATAGGCCGGGACGCTGGGGTTCAGGTCGATCGCGGCGGTGAAATCCTCCAAGGCCCGCTCGAAGACTTCCAGTTTGTCCCAGACCAATCCCCGGTCGTTGAAGAAGTCGGGGTCGGTCGGCTCCAGCTCGATGGCGATGCTGAATTCGCGCAGAGCGTCGCGTAGGCGACCACTCTCAAACAGCCGGTTCGCCCGATCGTAATGTCGTTCCGCTTTGCTCACGGTGTTCCTCGCGGGGAGTCGTCACCGAGACGTGTCGTGCCGTTTGCTCGACCGGTCGTTAATAACCTTTAGAGAGCCTCGTTACTAACTATCACATGGCCTCCCGTTGCCGCAAGTCGAAATCTTCGTGGCTTTCCAGCAAAGTCACGATTGAACGCGGAACGACGAACTACGCCGATTGATTGCGAAGCCTCGGGCCGAAAGATATCGTCTTCAGCCGTTGGTACGAGACGCCTCTTTTCCACTTTCAACGAGGATCACTGGATATGTTCCAGCAAACAACCCGCCGCGATTTCATGAAGAATGTGACGGCTGCCAGCGTCGGCGCGTATGTTGGTCAAGGACTTGCGTTTCCCGACCGCGCTCTCTCCGCCAACGAGGAACTCAATGTCGCCTGCATCGGCGTGGGTGGCAAAGGCGGCAGCGATTCGAGCAACGCGGCACAGTTTGGCAATGTCGTCGCAATTTGCGACGTGGACCGGAACACGCTGGAAAGCAAAGGGAAGTCCAAAGGATTTGAAAACGCCGAAAAGTTCACCGACTACCGCGAGTTGTTCGCGAAGTTTGGCAAGAAGATCGACATCGCGACGATCAGCACGCCCGACCACATGCACGCTCCAGCAACGCTGGAAGCAATGCGACTGGGTGCCAGTTGCTACACGCAGAAGCCGCTCACTCGCACCATTTACGAAGCCCGGTTGATGGCCACCGTCGCGCAAGAAACCGGCGTCTGCACGCAGATGGGAAATCAGGGGACCGCCTTGGACTCGTCGCGGGAAGCGATCGCCCAGATCAAGTCGGGCGTGCTGGGAACGTTGAAGGAAGTCTATGCCTGGTCGAATCGCCCGGTCTGGGCACAAGGCCCCGGTCGCCGCATGACGCTGGAGAAGTTTGCCGCTCAGGCGATGAAGGAAGATGCAGACAATGCCGAGAAGATCATTGCGAAGAAGAAGGAAGAAATCGCCAAGGCGCTCGAACGAGTTGACTGGAAGCACTGGCTGGGCGTCGCGCCGCAGCGCGAATTCTGGCCCGGGATTTATCACACGTTCCAGTGGCGCGGCTGGTGGGATTTCGGCAGCGGCGCGTTGGGCGACATGGCGTGCCATCAGTTGACGGTTCCGTTCGCCTCGTGCGGACTGCGTGATCCGATCTCCGTTGTCGCCATGTCCACGGGTCACGACTTCGACAGTTTCCCGGCCAGCGCGGTCATCAAGTTCGAGTTCCCCGAAACGTCGGAACGGCCGGCGATTCCCTTCTGGTGGTATGACCGCAAGGGGAACAAGCCGCCGATGGAAGTGTTCGAAAAGTGGGGAATCACGTCGGTGTCAGACAGCGGCGTGATGATCGTCGGCGAGAAGGGTGCCTTCTACAGCTCCGACGACTACTGCGGCGTGTACGAACTGAAGGGAGTCGAGAAGGTCAAAGTCGATTACGAGAAGGCCGAAAACAAGGGGAACAACGACCTGAACAACATGTACGAGTTGTTCCGAGCGAAGCGCGCCGGTGAGCCCAAAATCTGTAAGTCGAACTTCGTGGACCGAGCCGGCCCGCTCACCGAGACGATTCTCTTGGGCAATCTCGCGGTGTGGGCCGCCGCCACCGGCGGAGAGAACGGCGCGATGGGCGATTGGGGCGAGAAGGTCGAGTGGGACGCCCAGAACCTCAAGGTCACGAACCTCGCGTCGCTCAAGACGCCGCACGTCGCCGACCTGATCAAGCCGAAGTATCCGGAAGGCTATCGGTTGGACTAAGTCGTAATCCTCGCCGAAAAGGAACCATTACCATACGACAGCGTTTTGGTCAGCGACCTTTGTCAGCGTTGATCGCCGGTTTGAGTCTGTGGTGGGGTTGGGAGGTCTCGTATCGCCCAAGCGGCTTGGTTCGAGCGGATGACCAACCGACTCAAGTATCCGTAACCCGAGGAGATCAACGGTGAGATCCAACGGTGAGATCCAACGGTGAGATCCAACGGTGAGATCCAACGGTGAGATCCAACGGTGAGATCCAACGGTGAGATCAACGGTGTTAGGAACCGTTGTTTGATTCGTCCACACGAGTCGCCGTGAGTGATTTGCGCAGAGTTGTTGCGAATCGTGCCAACCACAAATAGTAGAGTTGGCGCATGAGAATTTGCTTCGACATGTGCAGCCTGCAGCGACCGCTCGATGACAAAACACAGATTCGCGTGTTGCTCGAAGCGCAGGCTGTTTTGGGTGTTCTGGCTCTCTTCGGAGCATAGACAGCGACGCTCAACATCGCTTCCTCTGAAACCACGGAATGGGGCTGGCGCAAGACGGTCATTGGGCTATCGTTTCTCGCAATCAAGTTCGCAATCACGTCTCAGGGAGTCAGTCATGAGTGAGCTAAACCTGATCGAGCAACGCTTGGAAGCCTTGGAGCGCGAGTTGGCCGCGTTGAAATCGCGAACGCCCAAACAGCGGCCTGGAAATCCCTGGGTCCGGATGCAAGGTTCGCTCGCGAACGAACCGCTGTTCGATGAATGGCAGCTCGCAATTGAGGAACATCGCCGGCTTCGCGACGAAGAGGATCAGCTCCGATGAGGCTCTTCGTTCTGGACACCGACATGCTCACCCTGAATCAACGCAGTCACCCGGTCGTCGCACGCCATGTCGCCCAACATGATCCGGACGATTTGACCATCAGCGTGATTACCGTTGAGGAGCAACTCACCGGCTGGTACACGGTGATTCGGCAGGCGAAGACGAAACAGAAGCTCGCGCGGGGGTACTCACAATTGGCTGAGTGCGTGGAAACGCTGTCCGATCTGCGCGTGCTGCCCTTCAACGAAGCGTGCATCGACCGCTTCCAGTCCCTCCGCGAGGCACGCATTCCGGTTCGTTTGATGGATCTGCGAATCGCCGCGACCGTGCTGGAGTTTGGTGGAACCCTTGTCACACGAAACATCCGAGATTTTGCGCAGGTTCCGGGGCTGGTCCTCGAAGATTGGAGTATCGACCCTTAGTCCCTAAGTCCACCAATCAAGGCCAACGCTCAAACATGAAAACCCAAGCGAAACCGCTTAGCGAGGTCAATTCCCAAGCCATCCGCTTGCTGTCCTAGCAACTCGGAGTGGCTGACACGTTTCGGTTCATCAACCAATTCACAATCGGGCACGGCAACTACACCGCAGAACGCGACACGTTGTTTCGCGATTTGACCCTCGACGACATTGTTTCTGCCATCGACAAGAAACGGCCGACCAACAAGCCGCTCAATCGAAGCGGTGGACGGCGCGGTGTGAAGTAGAAAAGTCGCTGTCCGCCACTCGGTTGGCTTGGCCGTTGTTTTCAGAAAATCGAATGAGGCGAAAGTCATGATGTGTTTGAAGCGGCCGCGAGTTGTTTTTGTCGGTGTGATCTTGGGGTTGTCGTGTCTGACGGGATGTCCGAAGTCGCAAGCCCCCGATGAAGGCGCGGGCGGAAAGTCGAGTAAGTCCACGAGTGGCTCGAAGGACAAGACGCCGCCAGCGTCCACGAACAGGGCCACTGCCAATGCGGACGACGTCAAAGTCGCCAAGGCCCGGCTCGACGCCTTGGGCTCGCGCTCCAAGTACTCGCCGAAAGCCGGCGACCTGCTGACGGAAATCGCCATTCAAGACGGATCGAATTTGACTGCCGACGACGTAGCGCTGTTCGGCAAGCTCAGCGATCTCGAAAAACTGCAGATCTACAACTGCCGGACACTGCACGACGCGATGGCCGCGAAACTCGGCGGCTTGAAGAACCTCGCCAGTCTGGCACTGACGAATTCGGTGATCAACGACACGACGGTGGAGATGATCGTCAAATCGTTTCCCAATCTCACCGACCTCGATCTGTCGTCGAACACAAACATGACCAACGGCGCGCTCAAGATCATCAGTGAACTCGGCAAGCTCCAGCGGCTGACCTTGGTGCAGAACCAATTCAATGACATCGGTGCTCGGCGACTGTCGAAGCTGCAGGATCTCCGCACGCTCGACTTACGAGGCAACATGGAAGCGGGGGACATGGCGCTAGAGGTCGTCGCGGATCTCCCGAAGCTCACCGGGTTCAAACACCGCAGCACGGCGGTCACCGATTCGGGCTTGGAATATCTGAGTCGCAA
>CAZPUJ010000777.1:0-2896 GCA_964589725.1 uncultured Planctomycetaceae bacterium | reverse complement strand
CTGTTATGGCCACCATGCGAACAAAACTCTGCTGTTCAACGATACGAAGTGCCTCCGGCAGTTCGTTACGTCTCGGCAGTTCGTCCGCGCGTGGCGTGCAGTTGTGGTCGGTGGCAGGATCAGGATTTGGCAGTCAACAGGAAAACAAGCAAAGGCAGATTTCACGTTATCCCGCGAACGTCAATTTTGAGAATCACCTGCCGCCATTCAAGTTGTGACACTCGGTTGCTTTGGGCGAACTTCTCGCGAAGCCCGGTGTCACACAGAGGACACCGGGCTTTTTTGTTGTCTGGTGGGATTTTTCAGAGCGGCTCGACTGTGCGGGTTGCTCGGCAAATGGCTAGTCCTCAGGCCGTTCAACGGGGTGAAGGGTTCCGGTGACCTGCGTGCCTTGGAAGCACGAGAAAGTGGGTTCGATTCCCACCTCCCCGACTGGAGTGAAGAAGTCCGACCGACGCGACAGCGGAAGGACCAATCCTTGGGGCACGCGAAACGACAAGAGATTGTTGGCTGTAAACGACTTAGAGACGAGGAACGCATCATGGCGATCACGCCAGTTCTGACCGGTTTCGACTTGGCTGCCAGGCCCGCCGGACCGTTGATCGTGGACCCGGAACGGCTGGTCAATCAGTCCAGTCTTATACCGCCAGGTAGTGTAACGGAAGCACGTCGTTCTTATAAGGCGACAGCGGTGGTTCAACTCCACTCCGAGCGAAATTCCGAGTGTGTCATGCATAGTGCTGAGAACCTTGTCAAGAGTTACTGGGAGGCGCTAATGTCGTTGAAACGTGACTCCGCATCAATGCGGGGTCGTGGTGTAGTGGCAGCATCGCAGACTTTTAATCTGACAGGCGAGGGTTCGAGTCCTTCCGGCCCCATTTGTGGAATGACGGCGCGAGAGATCGTGGCGCGGGATCAAGGTGTTAGCGGCAGCATGTTCGGCTCTTAACCGAAGCGGTGGAGGTTCAAGTCCTCCTGGTCCCACTCGTGGCGTGGACCGCGTGAACTGACTGCGGGCGGTGGCTCGCGGGGCTGGCGCGGATGCTCTTTGACAATTGCGACGGAGAGATTGTGCGCACTCATGGCGTAGCGGAGGCGTGCTGGCTTGCCAGGCCGGAGGTGTGGGTTCGACTCCCACTGAGTGCTTTTAGTGTGCCTTCAACGGCGTGTGGGAAAGTCTGGAACTCCGCCTGGTTCGGGACCAGGAGAACACTGGTTCAAATCCAGTCACGCCGACTGATGGAGGCAGCCCGGCTGCTCTTGAATGAGTTGGAATCGAGATGGACGGTTCCTTCGGCTGAGCGGCGCGCAGCCGGGCTGCTGGGATCATTCGGAAAGTCATCGTGTGATGCGGTGGGGCCTGTGCTGGTACGGGCAAGCGGCTGTTAACCGCTCTGACGCAGGTTCGATTCCTGCCTCCGCAGCTTCCGTAGGTCAGGCTTTCCAGCCTGACTCAATCGCGACGGCGAAACTGATGAAGCACTTGGTCAGCCTGGAAAGGCTGACCTACAGAATCGGGGTCGGTAGCTGAGACGGTGTAGCGCTTGGCTGAAAACCAGGAGACGAGGATTCGAGCACCTCCCGACCCACTGGTTGTGTGACAAGTGTTGTGGAAGTATGCCGGCGCGGCGGGTGGTGCTGGTCGTTGGTGGCGGGAGGAAAGAGCTGCGTGCCCGCTCGCACGAGCTCCGGCCAGCACCACCCGCAGGGATTTCGATTGGCATTCGATTCGGAAGGGCAAGCCGAAGGGCGACGGCAGCGGTCTTGAAAACCGTCGAGCAGCAATGCCTTGAGGGTTCAACTCCCTCACCTTCCGCCTAGATGGATTGAGGCAGACGCGAGCCGCGTGTGCCACAAAAAGAAATGTGTCTTTGGCCGAGCGGCAGAGGTGCCAGCCTTCCAAGCTGGACAGGTGGGTTCGACTCCCACAAGACACTTTGAATGGAGAGCGATGTGATCGGGGATCGTCTAAAGGTCGGATACCGGACTTTGAATCCGGTGATGCGAGGTTCGAGTCCTCCTCCCCGAACTGTGGGAAATGAAGGAAACAACTCCGGGACAGTTGCGGTTGGTCGCGACACTTGGCTCTGAACCAGGAGGCGTTGGTTCGATTCCAACTCCCGGAAATTGAGATCTGAGATTTGATCAACGGAAGTCATCCGGCCGGATGAGGAGCTTGTCTCGAAAACAGGTGGCGGCCATGAGTCGCTTGTGGGTTCGAGTCCCACGGCTTCCGCGTTGGGAAATTCGCGATGTGCGTCGAAGTGGAATTTGGGCTCATGGTCCAACAGGAAGACACCGGTCCTGCAAACCGGGGATTCGGGTGCGATTCCCGATGGGTCCACTCGTGGATTTTCGATTGATGATTTTCGATTGGGGCTGCAGCTCAATCGAAAATCGCAAATGACTATACGGTCCCGTGGTCCAGCGGCCACGACTCCTGGCTTACATCCAGGCAACGATGGTTCGAGTCCATCCGGGACCACTTGGGATTTGTTGCCGATTTTCGATTGCAGATTTGAGCGACATGACAATCAAAAATCGGCAATCGAAAATCAAAAATATGTTTGGCTCGATAGGCAACCGGCAGACCACTTCGGCTTAAACCCGGAGATGCGGCGGGTTCGAATCCCGCGCGAGCCACTGGCGATTTTTGATTGATGATTTTTGATTGCCGATTGTGGCCACAGCTCGATCAAAAATCGGCAATCGAAAATCGAAAATGATTTGGCTCGGTAGGCAACGGCAGACCACTTCGGCTTAGAACCGGGGATGCTGTGGGTTCGAGTCCCACCTGAGCTATTTGAAGAGAACAGAAGTCAGTCGTCAGAAGTCAGGCGAATTTGATCCAAAACACGCCAATCTTGAAAACTGACCTCTGACTTCTGATCGCTGA
>CAZPUJ010000776.1:0-8784 GCA_964589725.1 uncultured Planctomycetaceae bacterium | reverse complement strand
CTCACGCTGTTTCAGACGGCTCAAGGGACGAAGCTGCCGAAAGACTTTACCGCGGCCGCCGCCGAGTTTGGAATCGTCGCCGTCAAGTTTCCACAGAGTCCGCTCGCAGCCGACGGCATGTACTATCAGGCCGAGAGCTTGTACCTCGCGGCGGACAAGCCGACCGCCGTCGCGACGTACCAAAAGCTGATCGCCACGTATCCCGCCGCGATGATTCTGCCAGATGCTTATTACGGACTCGGGACCGCTCAGGCCGATCTCGAACAACACGTCGAAGCAGCCACGTCTTTCACGACCTTGCTCCAAAAATTCCCGAACAGCCCGCTCGTGCCGGAGACGAAACTACGTCTCGGCGTGTCGCTGATCGCGCAGAAAAAGTTCGCCGAGGCCGAGCCGCACTTCACGCAGGCGGCGGCGGTTGCCAACTTCCCGCTCGCCGATGTGGCACTCTTGCGACAGGGTCAGGCAATCTTCGAACAGAACAAGTTTCCCGATGCGGCTGCCGTGTTCGAATCGTTGCCGACGAAGTTTCCGAAAAGCGAACAGATCGGAGCCGCGTTGGCTGCCGCCGGAAAGAGCCGCTTTCGAGCCGCTCAGTTTCCACAGGCGCAGACGGTCCTCACCGCCGTCATCACTCAGAAGCTGCCGACGGTGCCGGAAGCGGCCTATTGGCTCGGACGTACTTTGATCGCGCTCAAGCAACCCGCGCAAGTGATCGCAACCGTCGACCCGGTGCTCGCCGCGAATCCGCAAAGCGAATTCGTGCCGCACCTGCAGCTGGTCCGCATCGACTCGATCTACGAACTGCCCGAACGCCGCAAAGAAACGGTCCCGTTGTATGCGACCTTCGCGACGACCTACGCGGCTCACGAACTCGCGCCGGAGGCCAAGTATCGTGCTGCCCTTGCCGCGTTGCAGACATTGGACTTTGTGAACGCTCAAGCAAACGCCGAGGCGTTCCTCGCGAACGCCGCCTGGGCCAAGCACCCGCTGATACCGGAAGTGGTCTTTATCGGCGCGGAAGGATTTTTGTTGGCTCCAGACGCGAACTTCGCGAAGGCCGAGCCGTTGTATCGGCGACTTGTCGCCGAGTTCCCAACGAATGCGCACGCCGCGCAAGCGCAGGTGCGCATCGGGCTCAGTTTGTACTCAGCCGGAGTCGCCACAAATCAGCCCACGAAGTTTGAGGAATGTCTCGGCTATCTGACTCCGATCATCGGTACCTTGAAGGATCCAGCCCTTCTGGCCGAAGCTCGTTTTCTTTCGGGACGTGCTCAGGGTGAGGCTAAGCGACACGCCGAAGCGGTCACCGCGTTTCGAGCCGCTCTGCAAGCGAAGCCCGATTGGGACCGCACCGACGAAGTGTTGCTGGCGCTGGGAGTCAGCTTACGAGCCGCCAACGATCCAGCCAACGCGGCGACGGAACTGGCAAAACTGAATCAGCAATTCGCACAGAGCAAACTCCGCGATCGAGCCTTGTTTCAACTCGGCGAGATTGATCGTGGCTTGAAGAAGCCGGACACGGCCGTGGCGTTTTATCAGCAAGTCGTTACCGGCTTCCCGATGAGCGACCTCGTTCCGGCCGCATTGTACGGTTCGGCCGCCGCGTTGTTCGAGAAGCCCGACTTTGCGAACGCCCTGCCCCATCTCGCCAAACTCATCGCCGAAAAGCCGCAATCGGAACTGGTGCCGCAGGCGCTGTACTTGCGCGGGCTTTGCCAGCAGCGACTCAAGCAGTTCGATCCGGCGGTCAAAGACTTCACCGCATTCCTGGCCACGAAGAAAGCGAGTGAAAAAGACGCGCTTGATGCCCAATTCGCAACGGCTCTCTGCCAAGCCGGGCTCAAGCAATTCGATCCGGCGATTGCGACGTTCACGCAGTTGCTGACGGCGAAGCCCGACTATGCCGACGCCGACAAATGCCACTACGAAATCGCCTTCGCTCATCTGGAGCAGAAGCGAGAGAAAGAGGCGGCCGACACGTTACGAACACTGGCGACGAAGTTGCCGAACAGTCCACTCGCGACCGAAGCGTGGTTCCGTGTCGGCGAGTTTCACGAATCGAAAAAACAATGGCCGGAAGCGACGCAAGCTTTCACCGCCGGTTTAGCCACCGCGAAAGTTCCGGAATTACGCGAGCGGACGCACTACAAACTCGGCTGGGTACAGTACGAGCAGAAACAGTACGCCGCCGCGCTGGCGACATTCACGAATCAAATCAAAGAGTTCGCGGCCGGACCACTCGCCGGCGACGCGAACTTCCTCGCCGGCGAATGCCAATTCCGCCAAAACAAATTCGCCGAAGCGTTGCCTTTCTACGCGGCTGTCATCGCTGCGAAGCACGAACGCTTTCATGCCAAGGCCCTGTACCGCAGTGGCGACTGCGCGACACAGCTCAAACAGTGGCCGCAAGCCCAACAACACTTCGCCGTGTTACTACCAGCTTTTCCGAAGTTCGAGCAAGTCCACGAGGCCCGCTTCGGCTTGGGCTTCGCTCAGCAAAGCCAAAGCCAGTTCGACCCCGCCAAGGCCACGTACCTGCAAGTCACGAAGGAGACTCGCAGCGAGACCGCCGCGAAGGCGCGATTCATGATGGGCCAGTGTGCGCTCGCCGCGAAGAACTACGCCGAGGCGACCGAACACTTCCTCGAAGCCGCTTTCGGCTATCCGTACGAAGAGTGGCAATGCCAAGCCCACTTCGAGGCCGCGAAGTGCTTCATCGAATTGAAAGACACCCTCAAGGCCCGTGAATCGCTCGAAACCGTGACGAAGCGTTTCCCAAATCACGCGCGAGCCAAGGAGGCCGCGACGCTACTGGCGACGCTGGCAAAGTAATTAGCCGACCGATTGTTCAACAACACGCGGGTGTGCGTGAGACATTTAAGGCGAGCGGCTTGGCGTCAGCCGGCCGGTTCCGTGACAGCACCGGGGGGCTGACGCCGCCCCGCTCGCCAACGTCTCAATTCGGGCCGCGCGAGATATACCCTCACGCGGCCGAGTCTGACACTAACCCGAAGCGTCAGCGAGGGACTGTTACCTCAGCCCTCGCTGACGCGTCGGGTTAGTGTGAAGCGTCCTCCAAATGTGTCAGAACTGGCCGCGTGAGATATAAAGCGGTGTCAAGCCACCGCAGTCCAAAGACCACGGCCGGCTAATTCGTCCGGTTGCGTGGTCTGTAGAGGCATACAAGCCCGAAGCGCAAGCGAGAGAATCCGCAGAAACCCCTCGCTTGCGCTTCGGGCTTGTATTTCAACCAAGAGGCAGATTGAAGAATTAGCCAGCCGCAGTCCAAAGACGCGACAAGTCCAAAAACCGCAACGGTTTCGTCGACAGTCCAAACCGGTTGGCCACGTCGAACAGGCAGACAATGAAGCCGGTCTGCGGATGAAAGTACAATTCGTGCAGCGCGCGTTGAGTGCGGCTGCCGGTCTTCATCGAGTACTGATCGCTGGGAAGCTGAAAGAACGTGTGCAGTTGAAAGCTCGTCGCGCCGCGCAGAGCGTACTCGACGGCCAGGCGTCCCGTCGTGATGTTGCCGGTCGCCGAGCATGCGATCGGCAGCCCGGCGACTTCTCCGCGTTTTTTCGCTGCAAGGAAGCGGTCGAGCACGCGCAGATTTCGATCGCTCAAGTCCGGTCCGCCGAAAGCCACTCCGCGATGCCCGTCGAACTCGCGCTGCGGTTCGAACAGTCGATTGGCGTAGACAAAGAAATCCGGTCGATCCGCGCTGGTTTCGTGTATGGCTTTGAGCATTTCGAGCTGAAAGTCGTCATCAAACAGCGCGTTGAACATCTTCAGCCCGACGCGGACTTCGCCCAGACCGCTGCCATCGGCCGAGTCACGAACGAGACGCGGGACGACTTGCAACCATTCGATGATTTTGAATTGAGCGGCCGCGCGATCACTGCCGGCCAACGTCGGACTAAAATCCTTTTCGAGCGGCATCACCATTTGTCCTGGTCCCGCTCCCAGCGCTTGTCTCGCACCCTCTCCCCGCCGGGGAGAGGAATTGCTGAACGCTTCACTGGCTTTACTTGGAGAGCCCTGCGACTCTGTCGCCGCCGACCACGCTTCGAGCATCTTCTGCGTCGTGTAGTCGTACTCATCGACGCGCCAGTCCGGCTCAGCAGGCGACGGCAGGTGATATTTGCACGACGGCACGATTAGTGTGTCAGTGCCAGCGGCCAATCGCCGGGCGTCGCGAATGAGTTGTAAGTACGCCTCGAACGACTGCCACCAGCCGCGACCTTTCCAGGTGATGGTCCAGCCCGGCTCGCCCGATTGCCCGACGATTCGTTCGGACAGCATGCGAGTTTCGGGAATTGCCCACGCGGCCATCGACTGCTCGCCCGATTGATCTTGGGCGATGACCGTTTTCAGCACCACAAAGCCCAGCCCCGCCGCGACGTCTTCTTCGATCTGCCGAGCGGTCATCGACAGTTGTCCCGACGCCTTGCCCCACGGATTCTTCAGCGGAACCCCAGCGTACTCCGCCGATACCTCGAGGCCGTATTCGTCGAGCAAGTACCCTTCGAGGGACGGCGGCAATCCGGCTTCGGCGAAACGCTGGTAATCGCGACGTACTGCAGAATACAGCTTGGAAGTCATCGTTGAGATCGACATGCCGGCAACTTTCAGAAAAACAGTCCACGACTTTGTTGACTTTTTGCCGGCGGCGACAGCAACATTACCGTTATTACTCAGCTAACGGGGCAGCTTTCTCTTTCTGGTCGGGTCACTGCCGGTGCGACCAATGAGTAACTTCGGGTTCATGACACCTTGCCGCGTTTTCACCTCTTCGCGTTTTTTTGCGCCAGCAAAGGAATCAATTATGTCAGCCTTTACCCATTTGAAAGGCGCAATCGTCCTTATCGTATGCTGGGTTCTTGTTATCGTCGTCGGCGGCTGCAATGAGCTGGATGAAATCTATGGAACAGGAACGAAGACCTATCCAAACAGCGAAATCAAAGGTCATAACGTAACGATAAATCTGGGGGAAAATGATTATGTGATGATCGACTGCCTCCGCCGCAGGGTCACGCAGGGCTCATCAGCACCTCGCGATTGGATCTTTCAGACCTCCGGAAACCAAGTGCTTGGAAAAGATGGCGCATTACAGTCTGCCGCAGGCGTCTTAATTGTGCGACGTCTAGGGAGTGCGACAAAAATCACTATCACCTATAATACAGAGCGTGCGACATCAGTGAAGGTCGAGTGACGAGTCTACGCGGGACAACCCGATTTTCCGGTCATGATGTCGTGCGAATCTTCGGGGCTTCCCTATTTGCGGTGGTCTCACGGCGCAGGAGCCACCAGAAGCTCAAGTGGAACACCGCCGGCGGCAGCATCGTTTTCTCTCTCCGGAAACAATCTCACTCGCCGCGTGGCGGGCGTTGCATCAGCGAGTCCGTGGCGGCGCCCGGGGCCTTGCCTTCGAACAGAACGGCGAAGACTTCGCGTGCGATCGGCATGTCGATGCCGCGTGCCGCGGCGAGGTCGTGGATACTGCGAGCGGTCGTGACTCCTTCGGCGACCGCGGTCATGCTGGCGAGGATGTCGGCGAGTTTTTCGCCTTTGCCGAGCCGTTCGCCAACTTTGCGATTGCGGCCGAAGGGACTGACGCAGGTGGTGATCAAGTCTCCCATTCCGGCGAGGCCCGCAAAGGTCTTTTGATCGGCTCCCATCGCAGTGCCGAAGCGAGTCATCTCGGCAAGGCCGCGTGTCATCAACGCGGACTTAGCGTTGTCGCCGTAGCCCAGGCCGTCGCAGATGCCGGCGGCGATCGCGATGACGTTTTTCAAAGCTCCCGCTAACTCGACGCCGGCCAAGTCGCGATTGGTGTAGACTCGAAACCGATCGGTGGAGAACAGCGTTTGAGCTTGACTGGCGAAAGCCGCGTCCTCGCTGGCGATGACTACGCTGGACGGCATGCGACGAGCGGCTTCTTCGGCATGACATGGACCGCCGAGCGCGGCGACCGGTCGCAAACCAAGCACGCTGGTGATGATCTGTGTTGGTCTCGCAAAGGTGTCGATCTCAAGCCCCTTGATAACACTTACCACGGGGACATTCGCCGGAAGTTTGTCGGAGATGCTCGTGAGTGCCGCGCGCAGGAATGCGGTCGGAATGGCCGCGACCAACACGTCGGCTCGCGAGGCGGCGGCCGTGTCGGCGGTGATCTCGATCGAGTTCGGGATCCGCACACCGGGCAGAAGCCTGCGGTTCTCTCGGGTCGTCGTCATGTCGCGGGCGTGCTCAGAATTGCGTGCCCAAATCGTCACGATGCTTTCCGCGTGCTCGGCGAGCACAATTGCACAAGCCGTTGCCATACCGCCACTGCCGAGAATTGTGATTTTCATGCGTGCCAGCAACCGATTCAGAGAGAGACCGCCGAATGGAGAGGCTGTCACGTGGATCGCTTGGGTGCTCGGCCGGCGGAAAGACGCCCGATCAGCGATGCATTCACAGACTGTCCTACGGAGCGTGTTCCTGTTGTGCCGGAGGCGCCAGTTGGAGGGATTCCACGGAATTCCGCAGCCACCGACGGCCAAGAAGCTTGATTTACCACACCGCGCGCGAGTCCGATTTGCTCGACCGAGATGCGCGACATAGGATTTTCGGTCGAGACATCCTGGAGCATGCTAATGCAACAATTACTTGAGCAGAAGCCCGTCACGTTTGCCGATCGTCGGGTCGCTGACGATGGTCGTCCCGCGGGCGGTCCCGAGCGTCGGCAATTCCGTGACACGCATGACCTCGCCGATCCAGAGGCTCAAGAGTTGGCTGAAGCCATCGACCAATACAAGTTGCTGCACCGTCGCCGGTTCATTACCTACGAGGAACTTCACAACGTGATCAAAACCCTGGGATACCACAAGTAAGCCCGATCAGCTCGGTACCAGAATCATTGCAGCCCGGTCGCTCGTCTTATTGAGCGACCGGGCTTTTTTTTGGTCCGTCGGGAATACTTCGTGTTCGTGAAAATTATGGCCTTGGAGATTTCGAGTTTCGAAGCACGCGAAATTTGCAGTGACTTTTTCAACATTTTTCGTGGGTCGCCAAACTTTGGCTCAAGTTTGCGCTGGAATTGGTGTTGACGTATTTTCCAATCTGTGCAAAATCCGCCCCTCCATTCGGAACACGTCCAAGAATCGGCGACCAATTCCCACCTCACGCCGGTTCTCATCTCCTCAATCTCCCTTCTTGCCACAGGTACTGCCGTGAACAAATCGCTGTTTTGCGTGGTGCTGGCGTGCGCGATGTTTTCGAACGCTTTGCTTTTCGGTAGTGATCCGAATCGCTTGCATCTCCTGATTGATCCTCGCACAGCTTCGGATTCGAGCAGCACGAGCTCGTCTGCCGAATTCTTTGCCGGCAGCGAGCCATACGGACTCTTCGACGAGCTGCTCGATAGGCTGCCCGGGCGTAGTGAAACTTCGCAGTCGGAGGTGCGAGGCGCCAAGAGCGACGTCGGTGTGTCTCCGAAACCGGTGGCGACACCGTCATTGTTGCGAAGTTATCGCGATCTTGTCATTCGCGCGAATTACGACGTGGATTCCACGCCTCCCACGATTCCCTTTCAGTCGCCATCGTCGTTCCCGTCGACCTACGCGACTCAGTCAACTCCATCAGGCGAACCTTACGATCCTTCACCGAAGGTTCCTGCGGACGGTACGTCACAGGCGGTTCCGTCTCCGTTGAACGCCAGCCCTTACGGATCCGTGCTACCACCACCGATGATGCCAGGACCGAGCTGGGGATGGGGAGCCAACGGACCGCAGCCCTATCGGCTGGGGTACACGCCGTGGGGCAACATGGCCTGGCTATCCAGCGAACGAACCTCGAGAGGCAACCGTCAATTCGAAGTCTTCGAGACCAATCTTGGCCTGAATCACACGATACCGACAGGGTGCTCTCCCTGGCTGTTTTCGGTGGAGCACGAGTTCGGCTATCGCAGTTGGCAGGGTCCAGCGTCCGTCGACTTACCCGGGAGTGTTTACCGCTTCGGTTGGGACATGCGGCTGGAGACACCGCTGAACAGTCCGCTGTCTCCGTTCGCGTTCTCGCTGGCGTTCAATCCGTCGATCAACAGCGACTTTCAACAGTCGCTCGGTCGGCAAGCGATCAACTTTGACGCCCGTGGCATCATGTATCTGCAAGCCGATCCGCGATTGATGTTTGCCTTCGGGGCCGGCTTTTGGGACCGCGTCAAGGATCGGGTGATTCCGTATGTGGGCGTGGTCTGGACGCCCGACGATCGCTGGGAATTCCGCGTGCTGTTTCCGGAGTCCCGCATCTCGTACTTCCTTGGCAACGTCATGGGTGTGGAAGACGTATGGCTGTATGCCAGCGGCGAATATCACATCGAGTCGTATCAGATCCACACCACCACGCCGCCCGCCGGAAAAGATCAAATCGAACTTCAAGACTGGCGCGCCCTCATTGGTGTGCGCAAGAGTACACCGTGGATCGCGGGTTTCTTTGAGGCTGGCTGGGTTTTCGACCGCCATGTCAACATGCGCGCCCATCCCGACTTCGACATTTCGTCCGGCTTTATCGGCCGCGTTGGAATCAGTTTCTGACATTTTCGATTTTTGATTTGCGATTTTCGATTGACCGGATGAACAATCGAAAATCGAAAATCGAGAATCTTCTGACGGAGTCTCTCGTGTCCGACCCTGTCGCCATCATCCTCGCCGCCGGCAAGGGGACGCGGATGAATTCCGAGTTGCCGAAGGTCATGCACTCCGTTTGTGGCCGGCCCATGATCGAGTTTGTGCTCGA
>CAZPUJ010000775.1:0-14963 GCA_964589725.1 uncultured Planctomycetaceae bacterium | reverse complement strand
AATCAGTCGTTGAGTCAGCTTGTCGAACTCGCCGGGGACGACGGCGAGTTCAGTCAGCTTGCGAATCACTTCGAGCCGGTCGTCGAGTTTGCTCGACTTCTCGAACACGCGCCACAAGGCCTCGCGCGCCTCATCAATCATTGCGAGCGGGGGGTGTAAGCCCCCCGGTGTGACCGCCGTCACGTTGTCCGGATGCGACGTTTTGAGATCACCGGTTGAACCGGGGGGCTGATGCCCCCCGCTCGCCTGGACGATAAGGGAGGCCAGTAACTGCTCGGTCAGTTTGAGTGCCAATCGTTTGTTAGCCGGGTTCTGCCGTGACGAATGTCGCAGGATTTGCAACGCCTCGGGTTGCAGGTTGAATCGCAGGTACAGATCGGCAACGAACTCGGCGTGATCGGCGTTGCCCGGCGCGGCGGAGAGCAGATCGCGGCCGGCTTTCACCGCTCGCTCGCGGCGGCCGAGTTTGCCTTCCAATTCGGCGATCGCAAAGAGCGAATCAACTCGAGATTTTCGATCCGCCGCGATCAGACGTTCGTAAACGTCGATCGCCCCCTGCCACTGATTGTCTGCCGCGAGCATCCGCGCCGCCGCTTGCAGAAACAGACTGACTCGCGGAGCGAGTTCGACCGCCTTGTGAGCTGCCGCCGTCGCCTCGCGCAAGCGTGTGCCGGCTTCGAGGTATCGTGCCAGTCGAAACCACTGCGTGGAAGGCGAGCGGGGGGCGTCAGCCCCCTGATGCATTCGATCGTTCTTCGGTGCTGGCTTCTCGTTGGACGCATCAGGGGGCTGACGCCCCCCGCTCGCCAGAGCGTCGCGCAGCTCTTCGATCACCGTTGTGAGCAAATCGGCTTCGTTGAGGAGTTCAATCTCGCGTTGCACGACGCGGTCGAAGGTCTCCGGCGAGTCGGCCAGTTCCGCCGCGAGTTGCAGCGCCTCGCGAGCGGTATCGAACTGCTTCCACATCCGCCGCAGGTCGGCTTGTTGGAAACGAAGCTCCAATGATTTGCGATCCAGTTCGCACGCGGCGTCGATCGTCTTCAGCGATTCGTCGCGAAAGCCTCTGCGGCCGAGCACGGCGGCAAGCTGCCCAAGATTCTCCGCCGAGCGTCGCGGCCCCTCGGCCATCGAACGCCAGGCAGCCAACGCTTCGTCATGCTTTTGCTGCGAGTGCAAGACCTCGCCCAACGCCTCGCGGTAATGCAGAGCTTCCGGCGCGAGTTCGATCGCGCGACGCAGCAGCTCCGCCGCGTCGTCGAAGAGGTCCGCTTGCCGCATCAGCTCCGCGACCTGCGCCGCGACGACGGCGTCTTTCGGTTTGGCCTCGACCAGCTTTCGCCAGATCGCGGCCGCGCGTTTCGCGTGATCATTGCTGGCGAGCGGGGAGCCGTTAGGCGCCCGGTTCGTGGAACGGTTGACAGTCTCCAATGTCACCGGGGGGCTAACGCCACTCCGCTCGCCTTCTTTCAAGATCAGAAATCCCCAGTCGCGAATGTGATCCGGATGATTCGGCTCGATCTTGTCGAGCTGCTCATACTGTGCCACCGCTTCGGCGAACTTGTGGTCTTGCTCCAGCAGTTCGATCAGTTCCAGCCGTAGTACACTTGACGACGGTGATTGCTTCAAAGCGGATTCCAACCGTGATCGGGCTTCAGCCGGTCGGCTCTGCCCGACCAACGCTCGCGACAACCGCACAACGGCATCCACATCATCCGGCCGCTTTTCCAGCCGAGCTTCAAAGTGGCTGATCAATCCGGCTTCATCGCCGTTCGCAACGAATGCTTGTTCGATCCGCCGGCGTATCTCGCGAAACAACCAATGTTCCGGTTTGAGGCCGGCCAGCATCCGCTCGCTGTCGGCGAGCGCTTGCTCTGTTTGTCCCAGCCGCAAGCGGATGTCGATCGCCTCGAGTTCAAACTGACTCCGCTTCGCCGGATCTTTCGCCGCTTTGGCCAAATTTTCAAAGCGCGGCAGCGCCGCCTCGATGTGCCCATCTTCGAGCAACGTCAGCGCGATCAGCTCCGGCACGCGCGAGTCGTTCGGAACGAGTTTTTCCAATCGTGTCCAAACTTCGACGACCTGATCCCCTTCCGCCAATCGCTGCCGCACTCGACCGAGCGATTGAAAGATTGCGAGCAAGTCCACCGGCGCGGGCTTCCGCTGAATCGCTCGCTCAAACGCTTCGGCCGCCTGTGGCACTTGATTCAACGTCAGCAAACTTTGTCCCAGAACGAACGACACCATCGCGTTCGTCGGCAGCAATTGCTCCGCGCGTTCAAGCGCTTCGACCGCCGCTTCGGTCTCGCCGCGAGAGTCCTCAATCAACCCCACGACCATCCACGCTCGACCGGCTTCGGCGGCTTGAGCGTCTCCGAACGCCTCCGCTTTCTTCCGCTGCTGCCGAGCCAACGCATCGAGCGTTCCGCGATCGGTGTGAAACTCGATAACCCGATCCAGCGCCGTCCCTTTGCGTGGATTGCGTTCGAGCACCATCAAGAACCGCTCGACAGTCTTGCGCGGCGCGTCGTCGGTCTCGACACCCGGCTCGTTGTCCGCGAACGTGCGTCCGGCCAAAGATGCCAGGCACAGCGCGGCGACTACGCAGCAGTCGGACCAGAATCGTTTCGTCATCATTGTCTCGGAAACCAACCCTCAATCACCGGATGGCGACATCATGGCTTCCAACTGCCGTTCCGTCAGGAACAATCGAAACGAACGCTCGTCACGATTCGCCTCGCATGATGGCTCCCAAACGACGTTGAGCACCGGTCAACTTGGCGGGCTGATTGAGCGCGTTCCAAAAGGCCAGTTGTTCAAGGGGAATCAGCGCGATCGTTTGGTCGCGAGCGGCCAGGACTTCTCGCTGAGCTTGCGCCAGGGTGACCAAACGGACGTAATCGCTCACACTGACTCGCCGCAGTCCGGCGGCGGCCGTCAAAACCGATTTGCTGTCGTGGTCCAACCGAACCATGAGCGGGCTCGCTGACTTCGATTTCGTACCGCGCTTGATCCCACGTGATGTCGCCATGCCAGCCTTTTCCAGCAAATGATGTATTTCAATTCGCAATACTCGGAAGATGCTACAGCTTGCCGTGTGGCAGAGTCCAGTTTCATGCGTCATGGCTGCTTGACAACCAGAAATGGACCGAGTCTTCTAGTGGGCCGTTTCTTACGGTGTGTTCCCTGGGCGGCGGTTCTCGTCCTGGCCATTTTCCGTGATTCCACGATCGTCCCGTCTGCTCACGATCACATTCCCTGGAGAAGTCAGCATGCGCTACAAGATCCAACAGCTCAGTCTCGGCGGCATTCTGGACCAGGCGATCTCGCTGACTAAGAATCATTTCGGGCAGTTCTTCGTGATCACGCTGGGCGTCTTTGGACTCAATGCGGCAACCCTTTTGATCCAGGCGCAACTGCCCACGATGAAGATCGGTCCGATTGAGGTTCCGGTCCCGGACCCGTCGACGCAAAGGCTGATACAAGTTCTTTCCTTCCTGTCGATCATTGTCGGTGTCATCACCAACGCAGCCATCGTGCATGGCATCGCTCAGGCGTATTTGGGACGTAAGTTGACGGTGGGTGATTCGCTGCGTCGAGCGTTGGCAGCCATCATTCCGCTCTTCTGGACGTGGTTCTTGTTCGGGTTGTCAGTCATGGGTGGGCTGATCCTATTGATCATTCCCGGTATTCTCTGTGCTTTCTGGTTCGCTTTGTCGACGCAGGTGGTTGTGATCGAGAAGGTCTCCGGCCTTGCCGCGCTGAAGCGGAGCAAAGCTCTGATGAAGGGAAACATCGGAACGATGTTCTCAATGGGGCTTGTGATTGGCGTTCTCGTGTGGCTGATCATGATCGGAGCATATTTCATCGGACAACCGCATGTGCGGGCGATCGTTATGTCAGTCTTGCAATCGGTGGTGACCATCGTGTCCTCGGCGACTGGCGTCGTCTTCTATTTCTCGTGCCGTTGCATGCATGAAAACTTCGACTTGCAGTTGCTGGCGGATGCGGTCGGCTCCGAAGCAGAATTGGAAGAACTGGTTGCCGACGACGTTTGAGGACGGCCAGTAATCCAGGACCGGAATTCAAGCGGACTTAACGCGGCGAAGCCGCAATGTGGCGGAGTTGCTCCGCAACTCCCATCCGAGTTGCGGAGCAACTCGGCCGCTGCTCATTGCTGAGGAACGTCGTCGCTCATGGATATTCTGAGGTTCGCATCGCCACAGGAACTCCCCGCGCCGGACGCAATTCGGGACAAGATCGCGGAAGTGCTCGCACGTCCGGACTACAACATCGCCCCGGTCACGTCGGAGGAGCCGTACGAGTGGCTGAAGCTGCTTCTCCAGATCATCGAGTGGATTCTGACTCCGTTCCGCTGGCTGATAGAGTTGACGTCCGGGTTGCCGGCGATTTTGCGATGGACAATCGTCGTTGGCTTGGTGGTGATCCTGGTGTTGCTGATCGCTCACATCGTGTACACGATCGTGCTGGCGGTGCGTGGCCCGCGGCGAAATCCGTCGCCTCCGGTGCTCGATGAACGAACGACGCAGAATCCCGATCTGCTCGAGCGGCGGGCCGAGGAGGCGGCCGGATGCGGCGAGTGGGTCGATGCGATTCGGCTGTTGTTTCGCGCGGCGTTGCTGCGGCTGGAGACTCGCGAGAAGCGGCGGTTCCGCGTCGGTACGACTAATCGCGAGCATCTGCGGCGGTATCGCAACTCGCCCATCGCCGATCCGCTGCGACTGCTGGTCGACACGCTCGACCTGAAGTGGTATGGCGACGCACCGTGCCAGTCGGATGACTACGCCACCTGCCGCGAGGCGCATGCTCAGATCCGCCAATTCGCGAGGAGAACCGCCGATGTTCACGCCACGTAATGTGATCTTGGCGGTCGTAGCGACCACCGTGCTGTCGCTGATCGGGACGTGCGTGTCACTGCTCAGTCCACCCGATGGCGGCGGGGTGCGAGACGATTCGTACGGCACGAGAGCTCAAGGGCATCGCGCGCTGTTCGAAACGTTGGCCGAGTTGAAGATGCCCGTTCGGCGGCAATTGCATCCGCCGGGCCCGTCAGGACTCGATCAGCAGACGCTGGTCTTGTGGAACCCCCAGCCCGAGTTAGTTGCCACAGACCCCAGCTATCTGAAAAACCTCCAGCCGTGGGTCGAGAGCGGCGGGCGCATCGTGCTGGCCGTGGAGCGAAGCGATCGGAACGTACTTCAGCTTCTACAAGCCACTCGGTTGAGCGACACCAGCGTGTTTGAGGCGTTAGGTGTGGACCACGTTTCGATCACATCTTTCTCGCCAGCGGACGGAAGTGAATCGCCTCTGCCGCCGGGCATTCCGGACATCCGCAAGCTGGTCCATGAAGACGTTGATTATCAGAAGCTCGCGAAACAGTTCTTCGGTTCGGAACCCGAAACTCACCAGATTCCAACCGCAATGCTCGACGTTCGTGGCACGGGATCGTTCGACCCGCTGAATGTGCTGGTCCACAAAGTGTCGGCGAATCCGCAAATGCTGGCCGAGATCGAAGGGAGCGACGGCAACCGATCAGAGGTGACTGTGGATGCCGGAGCGGAAGGTCGCTCGCCGGACACTCGCCCGACCACGAACGTCGCGGCGGTGGGAACAGTGATCGCGAAAGACTCGAAAGGTGCCGAGCACGTGATCGCCGCTGCGTTAAGGCGCGGACAGGGCGAGATCGTCATTCTCAGCCTGCCGGCGTTGGCTCACAACCTGAATGTCTCGGTCGCCGACAACGCGGTGTTGCTGACGCACCTGTTGGTTGGCTCGCGGCGCGGTGTTGTGTTCGACGAGTTTTATCACGGGCTGACAATCCGCGGGAATCCGATGTGGCTGTTCGCGCAGCGGACGTATGGGACGGTCGCTTTGGTGTTGTTGAGCCTGGCCTCGATCGTCGCGTGGCGACAGTCGGTGTTCCTCGGCCCGGCCATCGGACTGCCGGCCGCGTCGCGACGGTCGCTCGGCGAGTATCTCGACGCGATGTCTCGGTTCTTGTTGCATGGTCGCGGCGCGTTGGCGTTCGTCGTGCGGGAAGTTCGAGCCGGTCTCGTCTGGTCCGTGCGAAAAGAATGTGGATTGCCGCCAGAGAAAGACGACTTCGGCGACGCGGTCGGAGTCATCGCGCGACGCGATCCCGCTCGCGCGCGACGCTTGGAAGAAACACTCAGTCGCCTCGACGACTTGCTGTCGTCGCGGCGATCCGTCTCGGAGTCTCGTGCTCTTTCCGCATTGAAACAGGTGACGCCTTGTCTCTCGCAGAACGCTATCAAGCCCTTCGCCAAGAAGTCCTGAAGGTTATTTTCGGTCAGGATGAAGTCGTCGACATGTCGTTGGCGGCGCTGTTTAGTAGCGGGCATGTCTTGCTGGAAGGGCCGCCCGGCACGGCCAAAACGCTGCTGGTCCGCACGATCGCGCAGGCGATGGCTTTGGAGTATCGCCGCGTGCAGATGACCCCCGACTTGCTCCCCGGCGACATTTCCGGGTCGTCGATCTATCGCGAGGATCAACATGCGTTCGAATTCCGGCGTGGGCCGGTCTTCACAAACTTTCTGCTGGCCGACGAAATCAATCGTGCCTCCGCGCGAACGCAATCGGCGTTGCTGGAAGCGATGCAGGAATTGCACGTGACGTACGACGGTGTGACGCACAACTTGCCCGATCCATTCGTTACGTTTGCCACGCAGAACCCGATCGAGCAGGAAGGGACGTATCCGTTGCCGCTGGCGCAGTTGGACCGGTTCATGTTCAAGGTGTTGGTGTCGTATCCCGATCGCACGTCCGAGCAGCGCGTGCTGCGTGAACATCATGCGACCGGTGGGCGATCGAACCCACAAGCGATGTCGGTGCAGACAGTCATCTCGCCGCAAGACATCATCGCCAGTCGTGAGGAGATTCGGCAGACGCACGTGCGCGACGAGGTCATCGACTACGTGTCGCGACTGCTGTACGCCAGTCGCAACGACGACAGCCTGGCCGTCGGCGCGAGTCCTCGTTCCGGATTGATGCTGCTGATGGGCGCGAAAAGCCTCGCCCGATTCGCCGGCCGCGACTTCGTCACGCCCGACGACATTCACACCGCGTTCTTGCCAGCGATGCGGCATCGCGTAGTGCTCAGCCCGTCCGCCGAACTGGAAGGGACGACGACCGACGACGTCCTCGCCGGAATGCTGGAACAGGTCGAGGTTCCGCGATGAAGCTTCGTCCGGGACGGAATCTGATGCGGTGTTTGGTCGCGACGTTGATCGGTTCGCTGACGGTCTTCGTCGTGCCGCAGATCGTCTACCTTGGCCTGTTATTGGCCGTCGCGATTGCGGTGTTGGTCGGCATCGACATCCAATTCTTGCGGACTCAACGCAAGGCTTTCGAGGTGAATCGTATTGTGCCGACCGTCGTTGGACGCGGCGAGCGATTTCGCGTGACGTGGCAATTGCGGAGAGCCAGTGAAGAAATCGACTCCCAGGCGAGCGGGGCGGCGTCAGCCCCCCGGTTTTCCGCGGCGATCGTGACCACCGGGGGGCTGACGCCGCCCCGCTCGCCAGGTATTTCTCAGCCTTGGAGCGTGAGGGCTACTTTGCGCGGCGAATGGCGCGACGAGGTCCCGACCGTCGCTGAGCCGCGCTTCGTGAGCGGATCGTTTGAGCTGTTTCCCAATCAGCTCGACACTGAATTGGCTCGCGAGTTCTGCGTGCCGATTCGCGGCCAGTACCGCTTCGGTCCGTTCTGGCTGAGGCTGTCCGGACCTTGTGGCTTCGTCGAAGGACAGTGGTCGTTGCCGACAACGAACGACGTCAAAGTCTTGCCAGAGACGTACTGCTCGCATCACGACTTGGCAAAGGACGCCGCCGCCGAATTGAAGTTGCTCGACAAAATGGTCCGCACGCGACAGCAAGGTATCGGCACGGATTTTCAATCGCTCTCTGAATTCCGTGAAGGAGACGACCCGCGCCGCATCGACTGGCGCAGCAGTGCTCGGCAACGGCGTTTGATCGTCCGCAAGTATCAAGTCGAGCGGCATCGCGACGTGATGATCGTGATTGACTGCGGTCGCTTGATGGCAGCCGACGCCGCCAAGGGGAACAAGCTCGACTGCGCGATCGACGCGGGCTTGATGATGGCTCGCGTGGCGTTGCAGTACGGCGACCGCTGCGGCTTGGCGCTGTTCGACGATCAAGTCTTAGGCTACTTGCCACCGGTGTCGGGCCTGCCGTCGCTGCGAGCGATCGTCGATCAGGTTTACGCGACTCAGTCGCGATGGCGCGAGTCGGACTTCGGCCGCATGTTCGCGACGCTGCAACAACGTCAGCAGAAGCGGTCTCTGATGATCGTGATCTCGGACATCGTCGACGTGCAGACGACGGAGCGTTTCCGCGCGTCACTGGGAAAACTCGCACGACGTCATGCTGTCTTGTTCGCCGCGTTGCAGACGCCGCTACTCGGAGAAGTCGTGCAGACACCCGTCGAGCGAGTCCTCGACGGCTCGCGAATGGCCGTTGCCTTCCGCTTACTTCGCGAACGCGAACAAGCGTTGCACACGCTGCGTCACGCCGACGTCCACGTGTTGGATGTGACTCCGTCGCAGCTAACGATCCCGTTGATCAATCAGTTCTTGGAACTGCGGCAACGCGTTTTGATTTGAGACAAGCGGGTCGGGCGTAACCCGAAGCGTGAGCGTGAGCGAGGGCGGGTGCGAGGGCGGGTGCGGGTGCGTCTAGCCCGAATTATTCATGGCCTCCTCGTGGAGGAAGCGGGCTGTCACGATGTAACCCGAAGCGTAAGCGAGGGAGAACGCTGATGACGCCCTCGCTTACGCTTCGGGTTACATTCTGGCCATGAATAATCCAGGCTAGTGGCGATGATCTTGTGATCGACGTTCCGTGAAGCGTTCGCCCTTGCTCACGCTTCGGGTTATTTTGGTTGCGGCAATGCCACGCCAAGTTCATCGCTTCTTTGCGGTGAATTGATCGTCTTGATTCACCGCAGAGAAGCACGTTCTCTTAAATATCCGTGCAGTATGTAGAGCGTCCAAAACACGGCCGTTGATGCGGCGAAGGTTAATCGTGCCGCCGTCGAGAGGTGGCTCTGCCGCAGGTAGCTTTCGATGATCGCGGCGAACACCAGCATCGCGCCGACGCCGAGACTAGTTCGACCGACGTCCATCGCCGCGAGTTTCAGGCTGTCTGTGCGTCCCAACCAGCCGGGCGCGACGACGGATTGACCAAGCTGCAAGCCCATGCCGCCGCAGAGCACAATCGCGCCGATCTCGGTAATGCCGTGAGGCAGGATCCAAGCCCACAACTCGGCGGTAATGCCCGCTTGATAATGCACGGCCACGAAGGCTCCCAGGATCATGCCGTTGTAAACGGTGAGGACAACGGTCGGCACCGCCGCGAGCATTCCCAACGACAATGCCATCAGCCCGACCTTCAAGTTGTGGCTGAACAGAAACGACGCGAACAGGAACTTGGAACCGCCCGATTGGCTGCGACCGTGACGCAAGAATTCCAGCAACGTCTCGCGTGAAGCTCCGGGCGTGCGCGGATCGCCGGGGGGCAGTAGGGCGTACATCGCGGTCACGTCCTGCAGGCTCGCGAAGTACGCCAGCACGGCGCCGCCCACCAGCAAGACCAGCGAGGCCAGGTGATACGGCCAGCTTCGAGCGATGCCGCGCGCGAAGCCCTCGGCCACGAATCGCACGGCTCCCTTGAAAGCCGTCTCGCGCGGAGCCACATAGATCAAACTGTGAGCCGCAGCGGTCAGACCGTTGAGGTACTGAGCCAGCCGCGTGTCGGACGTTCGCGTGCGGACCTGCGACAGATGCACGGTCGCTCGGCGATACAGCACGTCCAAGCGGCTCAGTTCGTCCGGCGAGAGCCGCTTTGGGGACTTCTTCGCTCGTTTCAACAGCCGTTCCAACTCGTCCCAGTCTGGCTTGTTGCGTGCTAAGAAATCACTCATACTCGCGCTCTCTTTCGGCAACGGAATTTGACAGCATGTCCGACGCGATTCAGTTTGATACCCCAGAGAACGTCGCGTTATCTTTTGAGCCGGCCGGACTGGGTACTCGTTTTCTGGCGTGGCTTGTCGATCAAATTATTTTGTGGCTGCTCACGTTTCTGTTGTTCATCGTGCTGGCGATCACGGGAGCCTTGTCCGAAAGCGTCCTCCGCGACGTTGTGCAACCCGTCGAACAAATCGTCGATGAAGAGAACGATCCGACGCTGATCGGCATGTATTTTGTCGGTGTTGCCATGCTGGTGTGGGGGCTGGGTAGCTTCGTGTACTTTGCCGCGTGCGAATTGTGCTGGCGCGGCCAGACAATCGGCAAGCGCATGTCGCAATTGCGCGTGGTCAAACGCGACGGCTTCGCTCTGGACGCGATGAGCGTTCTGGTCCGCAACGTGTTCCGAGTCGTCGATCATCTGCCTCCGCTGTGGCTGGTGCCGTTGGTCTCCAAGCAATCGCAACGCTTCGGCGACATGGTGTCCGGCACGGTGGTGGTGTCGGATGCCGTGCATGGTTTGGCGGGCGTGCGCGAGGTGCTGTCGAATCGCAATGCGGCCGACGCGCAGTTTCGCTTTGACGCTGGCATGCTCAAGAAGTTGCGCCCCGAAGACATTCACGCCGTCGAGCAACTCCTCGAACGTTGGACGAGCCTCGCGCCGATGCAACAGCAAGCGCTTGTCACTCAAATCGTGACGTCCATTTGCAAGCGTGTCGGCAGCGAGCCGCCGGAGGAACAACGGCGACGTCAATTTCTCCAAGATCTGCTCGCCGCCGATTACCGCCGCCAAGCCAGACACCTCGGCTGATCGCTGATGTTGGCGGCAGGACTCTCGTTGTCCATCGAGCTCGATTGGAGGCTGACAAGAACTTGGGAGACGGGGGCCATTTGCGTGGAGACGCCGTTTGGGGCCACAATCCCGTGGGCGGCTTGCGTGGGCTGATTGGCTGCCATACAACAACCCCGCGATTCGCGAGTGGGCCAGGCGATTGACGACTTGCCCCGCGAAACGAACTCGATGAAACCGGATCGGCTGTCGCGCGGTAGGTCGGGTTTGCTGGATCGCGTCCGCGGTTTGTCGCGGCGACCGCGCGTCACTTCACTCCCAGAAATGGAACGAACATGAAATGTCTACTGCGAGTCGGAACCGTTTTGCTGGCTCTGTCGACCGTGCTGCTGCCGCGGTTTTTGCTGTTTGCTGCTGAAGACGAGGCGGTTCCGACGGACCGGCTGCTCCCGCCGGATGTGTCGGTGTATGTCTCGATTCCGGATGTTGATGAGCTGAAGGCACGCTTAGCAAACTCGTCCTACGGCGGCATCGCTCAGGACGCCGCGTTCGAACCCTTCAAGGCCGAGATCATGAAGGCGTTTGACAGCGCGTCGGACGAGGTCGAGAAGCATCTCGGCGTCACGTTGAAAGACTTGTTGGAAGTCCCCAGTGGCGAATTCGCCGCGGCGGTGCTGACTCCGCCGGGCAAGAAGATCTCGGCCGTGATGTTCCTCGATTTCGGAGAGAACAAAAAGACTGTCGACGCCTTGTTAGAGAAGGGCGAGAAAGCCCTTGAGGAGCAGGGCGCGACGAACGACGACGAAGAATATGAAAACACCAAGATCACCATCTGGACGATTAAGAAGGATGCGGACGGCGAAAACACTCCGAACAAGATCGCGTATTTTCTCAAGGACACGATGATCGTCATCGCGAGCGACCTGAACACTGCCAAGGGTGTCCTGGATCGATGGGACGGCAAGCACTCCGACACGTTCGCCGACAACGATCACTACAACTTGATTCTTGAGAAGTGCCAAACCGACGACGATAACGGTTTGCTGGTGTGGTTCATCAACCCGATGAGTTTGGTGCAAGCGGCAGTGTCACAGGCGGCGGCCTCGAATCCGCAACTCGCGTTGATGATGGGTTTCTTGGAGCCACTGGGCGTCAACAGCATGAAAGCGATCGGCGGATCGTTCGACATGGCGACCGACGAATTCGATGGCGTGTCAAAGACGTTCATCGCAATCGAGCCGCCGACGAAAGGCATTTTGAACGTCTTTCAATTTCCGGCGGCCGAGCAAAAGCCGCCGCGGTGGGTCTCGGCGAATGCCAGTGCCTGGTTCTCGCTAAACTGGGACATCGCGTCCGCGTATCAGGGGGTGGAGACGATGGTCGACATGTTCCGCGGCCCTGGCAGTTTGGCGGCCCTCATTGATCAAGTCGCACAGCAGGACGAGGGGCCGAAGATTCACTTGAAGAAAGACGTGGTCGACCTCATCGCCGGTCGTATTCAGGTGGCGGTCGAGCCTGGCAAGAAGAAGAGCGACGAGGAAACTCAAGGCCGCGTCGTGGTGGCACTGGGGTTGAAGGACGCGAAGAAGTTTCAGGGGACGCTGGCGAAGATCGCCAAGGTTCCCGGCTTCCCGGGCAAGACCCGCGAGTTCAAAGGCTCGACGATTTACGAGTTCGAGGTGCCGAACTTCACTGGCGGTCTGGAACCGATGACGGCGGGCATGGCCGTCGGTCAGGATCAGTTGCTCTTCAGCAACGACGTCACAGCGCTGGAAGCTTCGCTTCGCGGCGACACTGACGGCGATAGCTTGGCTGAATCGCCGAACTACAAACGGATTGCCGAGCACCTGCCGGGGAAGACGTCGATCGTTAGCTTCCAGCAACAAGACTCGCAAATCCAGACCCTTTGGGAAACGGCTCGCGCCGGCAAGCTGAGCGGCGAAGTTGCGGACATCGATTTCACCAAATTGCCGGACTTCGACGCCATCAAAAAGTACCTGCAACCGAGCGGCTCGTACGCCGTGCCCGACAAAAAAGGTGTCTTGTTTGTCAGCTTCAGTACGAAGCCGCAGAAGTGACAAGCCGTTGACCGGCACCGATACGCGTTCGGTGTTATCTAAAAATCTCGCCTTTGAAGATGGAAAAGCCGCGAAGCGGCGACGCTCGATATTTGAATGGCGCCGCCACGACGCGGCTCCAAATCCCTTGAGATTGGACTCCGAGGGCTTGCGCCCCCGGCTTTACTCCGTCGTCCCTTCGGGACTTGTGTAGATGCCAATGACACCCGGTCGGTGGGGAATCACTCGCATCGCCCGGCTTGATCTCAGTCCAGGTTTTTTCGTGCGTTCGGAAACTTGCGAAACTACGGCTGCCATTGTGGGTTGAATTCCGTAAGCTCACGGAGCGTTAGCGGTCAACCCAAGGTCATCCTTTCAAACAGGAACTCCACCATGCAACGATTCCACGTATGGGCTTTGCTGGCGACCGGCATGTTCGGGCTGACCTCAGCCGCCGTGTTCGCCGCTGACGAGCCGAACAAGCCAGAAGACTTGTTCAAGAAGCTCGACAAGAACGGCGACGGCAAGATCGTGCCGGACGAAGTCTCCGAAGAACAAGGCCGTTTCTTCGACCGGCTGGTGCGACTGGGAGACAAGGATGACAACGGCGAACTCACGAAAGAGGAATTCCTGTCGGCGCTCGCGAAGAGCGATCGTCCCGTTCAAGGTGGCGGTTTGGATCGCGGGCCCGGCCCCGGTGGTCCGGGTGGCGGTCGGCCAATGGTCGACCCCAAGCAAATGATGGAACGGCTCGATAAGAACAAAGACGGCAAGCTGACGAAGAACGAGATTCCAGAAGACGGCTTCGGACGAGCGATGTTGACGGGAATGTTTGAACGGTTAGGCAAAGACTCGATCACTATCGACGATCTCGATAAGATGCGCGGCGGGTTTGGTGGACCTGGCGGCCCCGGATTCGGCGGAATGATCGGTCGCTTCGATCCGGCGGAGATGCTCAAGCGACTCGACAAGAACGATGACGGCAAGCTGACCAAGGACGAGCTGTCCGAAGAAGGTCCTGGTCGCATGCTCCGCGGCATGCTGGAACGATCGGGCAAAGAGGCACTCACGGCGGAAGACATCGAAGAGATGCGCGGCAATTTTGCCGCCGGCGGTCCGGAGCCGGGCGAGTTCTTGAAGCGATTGGACAAAAACAACGACGGCAAACTGCAAAAGGATGAACTTCCCGAACAGCTCCGTGACCGTTTAGCTCCGGTTTTCGAGAAGCTCGGCAAGAACGAGCTGACGTCGGAAGAGTTTCGGAATGCGTTCGGTCAGTTCGGTGGCGGCCCCGGACGTCCCGGTGTGGGCGGTCCGCTTGCTGGTGGACGACAGAACCTTGAAAAGTTTTTCAAAGACATGGATGTGAACGGCGACGGCAAGCTTACGCTCGACGAGGTTCCCGAACATTTGCGTGATCGAGTGAAGTCGATGTTCGAACGGGTCGGTAAGGACGTGTTGACGTTGGATGATCTTGATTTGCGTGCGCTGGCTCAGCGCGGTCCGGAAGGTGATCGCCGACCCGAAGGTGATCGCCGACCCGACGAAACACGTCCACCTGAGGGTGATCGCCGTCCGGAAGGTGAGCGGCGTCCTGAAGCAGGTCCCTTCAGAAGAGACGGCCAACCAGGCGACCGTCGGCCTGATGGCGACCGTCGGCCTGATGGCGATCGTCGGCCCGATGGTGATCGTCGGCCTGATGGCGATCGTCGTCCTGATGGTGATCGTCGTCCTGATGGCGATCGTCGTCCTGATGGTGATCGTCGTCCTGATGGCGAACGTCGGCCCGATGGTGACCGTCAAGGTGGTCCGCGTCTGCCTCGGATCTTTGAAAAGCTCGATCGGAATCACGACGGTCGCATCGGTCGCGAAGAACTCGAAGGGATTCGCAAACTCTTCGATGAACTCGACGAGAATCATGACGGTCAACTCGATCCCAGCGAGTTGTTCGGCCCGCCACCTGGGCCACCAGAGGGACGCTTCTCGCCAGGACGTGGCCCAGAGGGCGATCGACGTCCAGACGGCGGTCGTCGCCCCGAAGGCGGCCGGCCACGCGAAGGTGATCGACCACGTGAAGGTGATCGACCACGTGAAG
>CAZPUJ010000774.1:0-4958 GCA_964589725.1 uncultured Planctomycetaceae bacterium | reverse complement strand
CAAGTCGCCGTTCGCTGGGACGACTACAGCGATTTCGGGTCGACTATCAACCCCAAACTGGCGCTCGGCTGGCGCCCTACGGATCAGGTGCTGTTGCGGGCGACGTGGGGGACTTCCTTCCGGCCGCCTGCCTTCCGGGAGTTGTTCGATCCCGTCACCGAAGATCACACTGTGATATTCGGTGACCCATGGCGATGCGACGCGACCAACGAGCCTTCGGACTGCTTCTTCAATCCGGTGCCGCTCACTCGCCGCGGGAACGCGGCGCTCGATCCGGAGGAAGGCGAGAGCGTGCTGTTAGGGCTCGTCTGGCAACCAGGACGTGTGCCGGGACTGATTCTTGACGTCGCTCTGTGGCGAATTGACTATTCCGACCGCATCGCCCGCGTGTCAGACAACTTCGAGGTCTTGTTCGAGCACTTGCCTCCGGGTGCGAACCCGTTCGTGCAGCGGGCGCCGCCAAGCGTGGCAGACGTGGCGCTGGGGATTCCGGGACCGGTCACGGGAGTCGTCGAAACGTTCATCAATGCCGACCATCTCGACACGCAGGGCATCGACGTCGACTTCCAGTGGGCCCGGCCCGGCACACGCCTCGGCGACTTCACCACGCGCCTCTCCTATGCATACCTGGACCGTTACGAGCTCGGCCTCGACTTCGCCGGCGTGAAGCAAATCGACGATCTCGCCGGCAGCTACGGGTTCTTCGGCCCCCTCCCACGGCACCGGGGCAATTTGAGCTTGGACTGGAGTCGGGCGGCTCAAGGCATGACCGCGCAACTTCATTACGCCGGCCGTTACGAATCCGCAACAAGCCTCTGGCAAGACGGCGTTGATACGGGACAGCCTTTCGGGGTCGGGGCCTGGTGGTCGCTCGACTTGCAATACAGCTATCGGATCGAACGGCTGAATGGCGCCACGCTGCGGCTCGGCTGTCGCAACTGCACCGACAATCCACCGCCAGATTACAACGACACGATCACGGGCGAAAACATCCACGACGGGCGCGGTGCGCTGCTGTATATGCGCTGGACGCAGTCAATCTAGAGCCAGCGTCGCCTCCGCGCGAATAGCGCACCCAGCCCGAGCAGCAATTCGAGCAGCCCCGTCGCGCCGCCGCCGCCGCCTCCGCCTCCACCACCGCCACCGCCTCCGCCACCGATGGGCGGCGGGGGCGGAGGACCGGCACTGGTCGTCGACGTGAACATGGCTGACTCGCCGCCAACGATCAGAGTCGTCGATGTCGACGTCAGAACGCTCGCCGAGGCCGTATGACGGACGCAAACCTCGTCATCGGGGAGAATGAACCCCGGCGCGGAGGTAAACGTCGAGCCGCAGCTAATGGAGTATTCACCGCCGGTCACTGCAATCGCGACCGGGCTTTCGATGCCGGTGATTGTCACTGTGTCCGACACGACAATAGCGCCAGGTGCAACGTCCAGCCGCTCGGCGAAGTGAAAGTCATCGGGTGTCGAATCCGGGTCGAGGGTCTTCGACCAGAACGAGCTTGATACGCCACCGACGGTCAGCAGCGTCGAAACAGATGTCGACACATCCGCCGAGGCCGTATGGCGGACGCAGACCTCCTCATTGGGAAGGATGATGCCTGGTGCGGACGTAAACGTCGAGCCGCAGCCAATAGAGTATTCACCGCCGCTCACGGTGATCGCCACGGGACTTTCAATACCCGTGACGGTTACTGCATCCGATACGACGACGGCCCCAAGCGCGACTCCCTCCTGGTAGACGAAATCGAAATCGTCAGGCGTCGTATCGCAACGGGTGAATGCGGCGCTCTCCGACTGACCCTGCGCGGTGACCTCCAGCATGTGCGGATCGCAGTCGGTCACGGTGGCTTGTGGAATTATCAGCCGGTAGGCATTGTTCAGTAACCCGGCCAGGCTCACGAAAGCTTCCGTAATTGTCTGGCCAGTCCGCTCGGAGAAGTAATGACCGCCGGTATCTTCAGCAAGTGACCTCATCACTGCCGTGGCTGCGGAATCTCCAGAAGTATGAACTGTGAATATCGGAATGCCGTTGGCGTTCGCAAGGTTCATCGCTTCGCTATGCGTCCCCCTCCCGCCATAGACATTGCCAATCAGGACGATTGCTTTCGGTCCATTCGGTAAGGTCACCGGGGGCGTCACGAACTGACCCACGGCCGGGATGATGGCCGAACCTGGATAGACGATGCCCTCAAACGACGTATTCGCAGCAAAGCTGATCAGCGTGTTCGTGCCAGTGCCCCCGTCAATGGAGATAAACGGCTGCAGGACTGGAGAAGCAGGAGGACGAATGTCCGGATCCGAGCTCCGGTTGGTCCTGAACTTGATGATCGCCGCGTAATCGCCGACAGCCATCTGGCTGATGAAGTTTGTGACCGTGTCCCGGACGGCACTCGACGCTGAGGCGATGACAAAAACGATCGACACCCTTTGCGTTGGATCCTGATCGGGCGGCAAGCCGAAGTTGAACGTATTCAACGGCGCGCCATCGAGCGTGACGGCGAAGTCGGCGCTCGTCAGCCCGGTGACCGAACCGCTGCCGTCAGTAACCCGGACGAAAGCCTCGATGGGATCCGTACGTGGTCGCGACTCGACACGCAGATCGATGTCCGCATACGCGGGAGCGGTTAATAGAACCGCGATTGAAAGCAGTCCATTCATCCGTAACCATTTGATACACATGCCGTTCTCCCGCTTTTCGAACTGTGACTCCGCTGCCATGCCATGCTGAGACAGCGCTGGAGTCAGCGTCCTGATGAAGACTTGATATCGGTTTAATATCCCTCTCACCCGACGCCCCCAACGCGAAAACCGCGGGCTCCATATGAATACACCTGTCGAGAACGCGGTCACCCAGACGCCCGAGGCGGCATTCCAGTTAGGCGAGCTCACGGTCGATCCCAGGGCCGGCGAGGCCCGCGGCCCCGGCGGACGCGAAAAGCTCGATCCCAAAGTCATGGATGTACTCGTCGTCCTGGCACAACACGCCGGGCAGGTCGTGCTGCGCGAGGAATTGCTTGCCCGCCTTTGGCCGAACGTCGTCGTGACGGACGAGGTGCTGTCGCGTTGCATATACGAGCTTCGGAGACAGCTCAGCCAGGCGGGTGGCAGCGAGCGCTACAAGGAGATGATCGAAACAATCCCGAAGCGTGGGTACCGTCTGATTGGCAATGTGATTCCTGCGCCTGACCCGCCTTCTACCAGGCCGCCGCTACGCCCGAAATGGCGTCTCCCGGTGCTGATCGCCGCCGCTACGGCCGTCGCCCTTTTCCTGATCGTCGTTGGCCAGCGCGTTACCGACTCTCCGGCGGACCCGCATCCCCTGCCAGCGGCTTCGGCGATAAATTCCATCGCCGTATTGCCTTTCGTCGACATGAGCCCCGGCAAGGACCAGGGTTACCTCGCGGACGGCATTTCCGAGGAGATCCTGAATCGCCTCGCCCAGGCCGAGAACCTTCGTGTCATTGCCCGCACTTCGTCGTTTGCGCTCCGGGACCCGACACTTGCCGTCGCGGAAATCGCGAAGCGGCTCAACGTGACCCATGTGCTCGAGGGCAGCGTCCGCAAGTCGGATAACCAGATCCGCATTACGGCGCAACTCATTGCCGCATCCGATAGCTCACACGTCTGGTCCGAAACCTTCGATCGCGGGCTCGGCGACCTGTTTGCGGTTCAGGACGAGATTGCGGCTGCTGTGACGACCGCCCTTGCAACGACATTGTCCAGAAGTTCTCCGGAATCGCGGCCGCCTTCGAATTTCGAGGCGCATGAGAAATTCCTGCAAGGAGAGTTCTTTTATTACCGCCGCTCGCCAGGCGATCTCGAACGGTCCGTCCAGAACTTTGAAGCAGCGGTAGCGCTCGATCCTGGCAATGCCAGGTCATGGGCCTCCCTCGCCAAGGCGTACTCGATGCTGGCCCGGGAGACTGATCCCCCCGTCAAGTCCCTCCAGGTGAAACAAGGTCAGGCGGCCAAGAGAGCCGTCGAGCTCGATCCAAATCTTGCGATGGCTCATATCCGCCTGGCCGAGTTCCTCGAGCACACCGGAAATCGGGAGCAAGCGGAGGAGCACCTCCAACGTGCGAAGACACTCGACCCGGATGACCCATTCTTCCTGGGCCATTCAATTCAACAGGCGATTGAACGTGGAGACTTTGCGACCGCGATTGCGATTCAGCACCGGATCGTGGCTCGCGACCCGCTCGCCGCCGTGGTCCGCGGCGATCTGGCTGTCTTCCTGCTTGCTGACGGACAGCTTGATGAAGCGCTATCGCAGTTCCGTAGTGTGCAGGCGATCCATCCGAACACCGACCCGAATGTCGCCATCGATATCGTGCATGTGCTGATACTCCAGGGCCGCTACGACGAAGCGCGGCTGGAGATGGCTCTTGTGCCGGAGGGCAGCCAGCGTGAACAGGGCTGGGCCCTGCTCCACGCGGCCACCGGGAACACGGAAGAAGCCGACGCCGCACTCAAGCGACTGCTCACGGAGTCCGATGACATTATGGATATCGTGCGGCTGGCGGAGGTCTACGCATTCCGGGACATGAGCGATCAGGCATTTGAAGTGCTCCAAGGCCGGAAAACAGCGTTTGAACGTGCCCATGGTTCCGAGTCGGGCCACGTCTGGTACCTTCAGTTCGAATCCAGGATATCGCCCTTCCTGAAGTCCCTGCATTCGGACCCGCGCTGGTCGAAGTTCGTAGCGGTCCCTGGCTGACAATGGCTAGGAATTATTCTGAAACCGGCGTCCACCGCGCGGACCGGCGTGTGTTGCGGTCACCGGGATTCTCGCCCTCGTAGGACATCGGCTGAGCCGCCGACAGGCCTTCAAGTTGTGGATCGAGCGCGCGGAGATTGATCACCATCAGCGTCTGCCCGTCCTCCTCGGTCACCGCGCCGAGATAGCCGCCGCAGCGCCCGCAGAAAATGAAATCCGCCGTCTTGTGGCCGAAG
>CAZPUJ010000773.1:0-15688 GCA_964589725.1 uncultured Planctomycetaceae bacterium | reverse complement strand
TCGTTCGAGGGCTTCGACCTTCTTGTCGGCGTGTCCTTCGTGCGAAGCTTCATCGGTGGCTTCGATATGCACGACGACGAAGTCGATGTCCGGGCGTTTGAGCGTCTGGACCGCGTAGCGTCCTTTGGCGGCGTAATCGGTGTCGAGGTAGCCGGTCGCTCCGGGCACGTCGACCACTTCCCAGCCAAGCAATCGACCGATGCCGCGCAGCAAGTCAACCGCCGTGATGACCGCTCCGCGCACGCCGAAGCGTTCGACGAACGGAGTCATCGCGGGAGCTTGGCCTTGGCCCCACAGCCACGTTTGCGTCGCGGCGTTGGCGCCACGAACTCGATTCGACTCGACTGAGGCTAGCACGTCGCGGCTGCGATTCATCAAGTCGCGCAGCAACCAGGCTCCAGTGCCTCGAGGCCAATAGGGATCGATGACTTGATCGGGGATATCGTGCGGTGGTGTCGTGACCGTGTCGGCGGCAAAAGGAGACGGTTCTCCGCGACCACGGTAGATCAACAGGTTGCGATAGCTGACGCCGGCGAAAAACTTCCAATGCTCGTTGCCACAGGCCGAGCGTTGCAACCCTTCGATCAATTGCTTGCCGACCTTGTTGGGAATCTGGCCCGCAGTGAAGCTTTGCATACGGTTGTCGGCGATCGTCACGAGGTTGCAGCGGATCGCCCAATCGTGCGGCCCCAACGCGATCCCTTGAGCGGCCGCCTCCAGCGGTGCTCGGCCGGTGTGGTACGTCAGCGGGTCGTAACCGAACAGGTTCATGGTGCCGACGTCGCTGCCGGAGGGCATCGAGTCGGGGACGTTGTTGGCGCGCCCGACGATGCCGCGGCGCGCGATCTCGTGCATGTGCGGAATGTTGGCCGCTTGCAGCGGCGTCCGTCCGCCGAGCGACGGCTGCGGCTCATCGGCCGCGCCGTCGGGAATGATCAACGCAAACTTCATGAGGCCAGTTGTCCTTGGTCCTTTGTCCCTGGTCAGCGGTCCGTCGTCGACTGCGAACTATGTCGCAGCGTGCCGTAGCGAGCAAGCTTTGTTTGGCACGGCCGGCGGTCATCCCAGTCAGTCAACATAGGGCAACTGACAAAAGTCGAATGACAAACTCTCAAATTGACGTTGTGAGATTTTCGGCCGTGCGGCTATAAACCGCGCCCCTTGGACAACGGGGCCGCGCGAACGATTCGCTCGGTATTTGCCTTTCCAAAACGCCCATGCAGGGAGGCTCAGCGTGAAGACGTTATTCATCGTCGGCGTCGAGACGGTTGTCGGAGCGAACTTGGCAGCGAGTTGGACGGAGCGAGCTCGCGTCATCGGCCTGTCAACCGGGCCGGACGTCAGCATCCCCGGTTGCGAAACGGCGGCATTCGAGCGCAGCACTTCCAAAGATGTACGAGCGGCGTTGCAGGAAGCTCGGCCCGAGCATGTGATCTATTGCGGCGCGGCCGCACGCTCGGCGTGGGAAGCGCCGACGAAGGCGTACAAAGACGCAACGGCCGAGTCGTGGGCCGCGGCGGCGGCTCAAGAGGGCGCGCACTTCACGTTGATCTCGTCCGACGCGATCTTCACAGGCCCGTGGATGTTTCACAGCGAAGAGTCATCGGCGTTGTGCCGCAGCGCGGAAGCGCAAGCCATCCGCGAAATGGAAAACCGCATCCGACAGGTCTGTCCGCGATCGCTCATTGTGCGCACAAACGCGTTCGGCTGGAGCCCGATGGGTTCGAACGGTGGTTGGATCGAGTCGGTGCTGTCGGCTCTCGAAAACGGTCGGTCGCCGGACTGCGATCCGATCAGTCACGGCACACCGATCCTCGCCAGCGACTTGGCCGATTACTTGGAAGCGGCTTTGGAAGACGACCTCACCGGCCTGTTCCACATCGCCGGCGCGGAGCGCGTCAGCCCGCATCAGTTCGTGCGGCAATTGTCCAATGCGTTTGAACTCCCCATGCCGGCGAGGCGGTCACTTCGTGAATTGTCGTCTCGTCCAACCGGCTTCGGTCGCGGCGAGACGTCGTTGCAGACTTGTCGCTTCCGTAGCGAATACGACTGCACGATGCCGCTGCTGAGCGAAGGAATCGAACGCTTGCTGGAACAGAATCGCTCCGGCCATCGCGAGCGTTTGAGCGGCCAAGTCGTTTGTTCAGAAAAAGCGGCGTGAGCTGAATGTTTTAGTTCGTAGTTCCGCCTTCTGGTGAATTTGCGCAACGTACTTTTGAACGGCGGCGGAATCGCTTCCGCCCCGGCTTTGAGTTTGTAGAGTCCGTCCGCGAGCGCTTGCAGGTCGCCGGCGTCGAGCGGCCAATGGTCGATCGGCGCGTCCGTGTTGATGGGAATGATGAACATGCCGTCACTCGGCATCATCGGGCGTGATTTCGACGCCGTCAGACGAAATTATCGAAGATCCGCGTACGCTCACGATGACCGGGACCAGGCATTCGAGAATGCGTTTCAGCACGGAAGCCGGCGTACCCATCGGGTCGATATCGCGGATGATGTCGTGCGAGTAATAGTCCAGCACGGGCTTAGTCTCGCGACGATAGACCTCAATGCGCTGCCGAATGATTGTTTCGTCCGCGTCGTCGGAGCGGCCTTCGATGAGCGCTCGCTCCCGCAGACGCTGCACGATCGGTTCGTCGCTGGGATTGTTGAAATGAATCACCTGCAGCACGAGCAGATGGTCTTCCAACATCTCGCATTGCCGACGATTGCGTGGAATGCCATCCAGCAATAACACCTGCTCGTGAGGATGAAAGTGGCCCACCGCAATTTGTCCATCGAGCCATTGTTTCCAAATCTGAAACGTGAGCTCGTCAGGAACAAACTGGCCGCGGCGCAGATAGTCGGCCACCGTACGGCCTTGTTCGGTGTCCTCGCTGAGCGAGCGTAAAATATCACCCGTGGACAAATGAAAGATCCCGCGGATTTTCCCCAACAGCTTGCCTTGAGTTCCCTTGCCGACGCCCGGCATGCCCAATATCAAGACGGCCGGATACGGTTGATCCGTCATCGTTCGTCTTTCCCAAGACAGATTCCTAGCGCGACAGGAACACAACCACCTGACCGACATCAATCGGCAAACTGACATCCTGCTTGGTCGGCATCCCTGACACGCGGATCTCCAGGCCCTTGTCGTCGACCTGCAACCAATCGCATTTCTGCGACGCGTTGGCGCTCAACAATTCAAGATAAGCCTTCTGCAGGTTGTGGCGATTGCGTACGCGAACCACGTCACCCGGCTTGAGCAGCATCGATGGGATATCGACCGTCCGACCATTGACCTGGAAGTGCGAATGCACAACGCCTTGCCGAGCTTGCAGGCGCGTCCGCGTAAAGCCGGCGCGGCGGACGACGTTGTCGAGGCGACATTCGCACATCACCATCAGACGCTCGCCTGTGTTCCCCGGCAGACGGCGCGCTTCGTCGAAGTAACGGCGAAGCTGACGCTCGCGCATGCCGTAGTAATACTTGATCTTCTGCTTCTCGCGCATGGCCTGGCCAAACGTCGAGAGCTTCTTTTTCCGAATGTGTTGTCCAGGCGGGTAATCACGTTTCTCGGCGGCTCGCATCGCGCCCGAGTTCTCATAGATCTGCTGTTCCAGACGCCGATTGATGCGCGCCTTTGGACCCGTATAACGCCCCATGCACGTCTCTCCCGATCCCGCTTTCTGGGCGAGGATGCTCTACAAACGCTTCGATTTCGACCACGTCTTTTCGTGGGAATGCGGGATTGTATTGGCGACCAAAGCGTTTGCAAGCGACCGGGTTAACCTGCGTGATTCGTCGAACGGAGTGTCGGTCCAACACTCAAACCGAAACTCCCACCCGCTGCAATTGGTTGATCAACGATGGCACGTCGGTGAAAACTTCGGCTTGAAGACCGTGCCGACGGCCGGCAGCCACGTAGTCGGGAATGTCATCGGTGTAGAGGCACTCTTCGGGCGAGCAACCAATTTCCCCAATGGCCGCCGTAAAGATGGCGTCATCCGGCTTAAGTGCTCCAACGCGGTACGACGCGACATGGGCATCGAACCGCTGCAGCACATCATACTGCTCCCACACCCAATCGAAGTGCGATTGGCAAGTGTTCGACAGCAGCACCAGTCGCAACCCAACCTGCTTAAGTCGATCCAATAGTCCGATGATCGCCTGATTCAGCGAAAAGATGTCGGCGCCGGCGCGGTACAGATCCTCAAAGTTGACTTCGCGGCCGGTGACTTGTTGAAACCACGCATGAAACTCCACGGGACTGATCCGTCCTCGTTCGTACTCCCATTGAGTTCCAGAGTCGAACAACAGACGGCGCATTTCGTCGACCGAGCGGCCACAGAGCCCACCAAGTTGCTCGCACATTCGATCGTGCGAGAAGAACACCAAAACGTTTCCCATATCGAACAGGCAAGTACGGATCATCAGAAACTCGCTGATTGGCCACGGACGGACACGCCGGTTGACGCTGTTCGTCACGACAAAGTACAACTCCGCCGTACACGCGCGGGGCGAGGTGATAGCACACCCGCCGCTCGTCGAACAACTCGTCTCGGCCGCGGATGGCTTCACTTCTTGACGTGGCTGCGGGCTTTTCGGCCTTTCGTCATGGATCCAGGAACAACTCGATGGCCACGGAGTTTGATGGTCTCGGAATTGATACCAACACGGCGCGCGATCACGATTGGCCGTGCTTGCGCCAGTTTTGCGTGTTCCTCGAGAACCAGATCGGCCGATTGCGTGACTTGCTGCGATATTTCGAGCGCCATGATCTGCGAATTGTCGCGCTTAGCATCGTGGACTCACACGACTGCGCCGCCGCGCGGATCATGCTTAGTTCGTACGATCGCGGCAAAGAGATCCTCAGCCTGTCGGGCTTTGCGTACCTTGAGAGCGACGTGATCGGTGTGGAACTCCCGGAAGGACATCAGCCGTTCGTGTCGCTTTGCACCTCGCTGCTGCAAGCGGAAGTCAACATTCACTACACTTACCCGTTGCTGTACCGGGGTCATGGCCGGGGCGCTATCGCCATTTCGGTCGACGATCTGGAACTGGCCCTGAGGGTGCTCGCCGAGCGGGGTCATCGACTGATCAACGAGGACGATCTGCTGTCCGATGATGCCGGCTGAGCCCGCGGTTTCCAGCGTTTATTCTACGACAATGCTCAAGCTGGGATTGGCACGTTTTGAGAACCGCGGCACAATCGTCCTGTCCATTTGACACGGCACGTGGCTTCGCCCTTGGCGAAGCTCGTGGAAATCCGCTCGCTCCCGCGAGACGTCCTGATGGGAATTCCGTCGAACAGATTGAGATCGCCTCTCTCTCCGCACAGTCCGGTAGCGATCGACGTGTTCATCAACGTGCCGGTTCTCGTGCTGCTCGTCGTTCTCGCGGGATTTCCGTTTCTCTTCGGTTTCAAGTCCTGCGCGTTCGCGGCGGATACGGACAGTTCGGCGCCGCTGACCGGCGTACTCCCAGAGGAACCGCTGATCACTGTTTCGTCAGCGGGGGCGTCTCAGCTCAACAATGATCCGCTGTTGCGACGCTGGTTGCGCGAAGCACACACACGATTGGCGGCGGGGCAGATCACGGAAGGGCTAACGTTCGTCCAGCAAATTTTGGATCGAGGCGACGACGGGTTTGTACGTTTGCGGACCGGTGGGGAGTTGGTCGGCGTGCGATCACAGACGTTGAAGTTGCTGCGCGAGTTGTCGCCCGAGGGACGCGCGACGTACGAGCGGCTCTTTGGTACACAGGCGAAGTTGCTGTGGGAGCGATCACGCGAGACCGGGAAGGTGGTTTTCGCGGCGGAGGTGGTGCGGCGATATTTTCACACATCGGCGGGTTTCTCGGCGGCGAATTGGTTGGCGGCGCGATGGCTCGATCAAGGTGAGGCTCGCGCGGCGGCGCGGCTGTGGGAACGGATCATGGCCGAACCGGCGCATTGGTCGCGAATCACGGAGGCGATTCGTTTGCGAGCGGCCATCGCTCAACGCTTGAGCGGAAACGAAAGCCGCACGATTGAATTGCTCAGTCAGATTGGCGCGACTCCGCTGCGACCCGGCCGAGAAACGCGTTTCGTTGAACAACTGGTCGAGTCGCTGATTCTGCCCGAGAAGAGCGGCGCAGCGGGATCCGCCGTTGAGTGGCTGACAGCCGCCGGCAGCGCCAGTCGCAACGTGGTTTCGAGCGGCAGCGTGCCGTGGTTGAAGTCGCTGTGGTCGGCGCCGTTGTATTCCGACGTGTCCGAAACCACACGGATTCGGAGTTGGCTGGAATCGCAAGACGACAGTTATCCACAGCGACTTTCCGTGGCTAGCGAGCCGCTGGTTGTGCGCGAACAAGTCGTGATTCGCGAGTTCACCGGCATTCGTGCGTTCGATTTGCGGACGGGACGCTCGTTGTGGCACTATCCTTCGCGAGTGTCATTGGAGGAGTTGATTCAGCGACTGGTGGCCACGTCGTCGAACTCGAACGACCTCCGCCTCGTGCAAGAGGCGTTCGTGGGGAACTTAGCCTGGGGTACATTGTCGAGCGACGGACAACTCGTGTTCGCCGTGGACTACGTGCCGATCGAATCAGCCACGGACGTGGAGAACGTGTTCCGGAATCGCATCGACTCGCCTGCGAAGCCCCCACCGCGGCAGGCCACTCCCGGCAAGAAAGGTCCGCAAGGTGAACAAGGTAACGGCATCGTGTTGCGACAATCGTCCGCCGACTCAGACGCGGAGCTGCCGCAGGTTCTCACGCGACTAATCGCCTTGCCACTTTCCTCCGCCAGTCGTGACGAGCACGAAGCCGTTGCCACGGTGAGGCCGGTCTGGACGCTCGACGGCCGGACCGCCGCGACGAAATTGGCTCACAGCAGCAGTTGTCTGCACTTTCAAGGCCCGCCGATCGCGATCGACGGTTGCCTGTACGTGATCGGCGAACTCTTTTCGCTCGCCGACGTGGACATCGAGAAGAACAACCAGTTGTGCCTGCTGGCGATCGACGCGCAGACCGGTGAGATGCTGTGGGCTCAAGGATTGGCTCTGGTCAATGAACCGTTTTTCCGCCGGAGTCAATTGGGGCGACGCAACTCGATCGGCGCTCCGTCCGCCGCGGAGGGAATGTTGGTTTGTCCGACGGACGTTGGCTTGGTGGTCGGCGTCGATTTGGTCACGGGGCGGCAACGCTGGGTTTACGATTATCGGTCGCTTCGCGGCGATCTCCGCCGCGACTCGCTTGGCGAGGTTCACGGTTGGGACGGCACGCCCGCCTGGCCAGTGATTCATCGCGGGCGAGTCGTTTTGCTGCCGCGCTATTCGGATCATGTGCATTGCCTGGACCTGACGTCCGGCCGATTGCTGTGGAAGGCACCTCGCGGCGACGCTCTGTACGTCGGCGCGGTGACGGATGAGCTGGTGCTGTTGGTCGGCGATCGCGAAGTCCGCGCCATCCCGCTGTCGATGAATGGACAAGCTGACGGCAAACCGACTGCTCCTGCGTGGTCGCAGCGATTGGGCGCCGTCACCGGACGCGGCGTCCGCGTCGGCGAGCAGTACCTCGTCCCGTTGAAGTCCGGCCGCATCGCCTGTCTCGAACTTGCCACCGGACGCGACCGCGGTTTCGCTCTGCGCCGATTCCAAGAGCTTTCGCAAGATATCGACGCCACGGAGGGCTCAACGCCGGATATCACGGCCGCATGGCCGGGTAACTTGATCGCCAGCGGAGACATGATCTTGTCGCTGGGACCAGGCCGGCTCGACGCGTTTCCGCAAGCACATGCCGTGTTGGCCTCGTTGCGCGAGCAACCTCAATCGGTCGAACGGCGGCTGTTGCAAGTCGAGCTGACGATGTTATTCGGTACTCAAGGTTCACCAATTTCCGAACTGCAGCAAGTGCTGCGCGAGCCGTTGACTCCGAAACAACGTCGCGAGGCGGAACGGCAGCTCCGCGAGTCGTTGTACCTCGAATTGGACCGCGATCCGTCACAGACCGACGCGCTGTTGACGCTGCTCGACCCATTGGCCAAGACGCCTGCCGAGCGCGCGCGACTGTTGCGTCACGTGTGTGAGGTCTCGTTGCAAAGCGACCCACTGCGCGCGGTCCGCGCTGTGCGCGAGTTTGCTTCGCTGCCAATGGACCAGGAATGGGAACTGGATGAGCACGGGCAACACATTGTTAGTTTGGACACGATGGCTCACGGCTATCTGCGGCAAGTGCGGAGTCGCATCGAGCAGACGCCCGGCCAAGCAGACCATGTGCTGGATTTGCTGAACACCGAACGCAACGGCTTACTGACTGCCACCGACCTCAATTCGCTGCGGCGATTTGTCCGCCTGTGCGACGACTGGCCGCAGGCGACCGACATCCGCTTCCGACTGGCCGACTTGCTGATCGAACGCGGGCAGTTCCAAGAGGCGGAGCTGTTGTTGTTCCGCGACCGCGTGCAAGCGGATCCGCGCGTCGCGGCGGCTGCGACCGTGCGACTGTTGCGGTTGTGGGAGCACCTGGGCTTGTATGGTTCCGCCGCGAATCTGCTGGTCGAATTGGACGAACGTTTTCGCGATGTTCCGCTTCCGGAAACTGCGATGCCGAAGGGCGACATCCGACCGCGACGCCCCAAGGTGGTCGCTGGCGGCGACGTCACCACGGGCCGAAGTTTTGTCGCCGCATTTCCGCGTGACACACTCACTTGGCAGGCGTTCGCTCAGCGGCAACCTCCGACGTGGGACATCCGCCGCGTGGTCATTTCCGAGGACCGCAGACTCGGCGGACAATCGCGATTGATCGAGTCGTACGATCAGTTCCGGCGAAGCCATCAGAAGCCGGCTGGAATGGCGTTTCATTTGTTCGAAAAGGAAATGCCCTTTGGACCCAAGGACGTCACCGCGTGGCAAATCGTCGACAAGGAGAGCGGCGTCGTGGTTGGACAACTCGCGGATTTGGACCGCGTCTTTTATCCGCCCATTCAGCAAAACAATAACCCACTGACCGTGAGCCACTTCCTGCCTCTGGGCGGTCCGGCGCGATACCGAGGTGTCTCGCTGATCGAACATGATTCTCAAGCAAGCACGTGGGACCACGCCTTCGCGCCGCTGCGGTCGTCGCAGGAATTCTTGCGTGTCGGCCCGTCCGGTCCGAACTTCTGTACGTTTCAATCACGACAACATTTGATCGTGGTGGACCCGGCCAGCGGTCGCGTGCTGTGGCGTCGCGGCAACTTGGAGCCACAGACCGGTTTGTTCGCCGAAAACGAATGGGGCTTGTTCGGCGATCAGGAAGCGTTGGTGCTTTTCGCCCAGGATTTTTCGTCCTACGTGGTTTACGAGACTGCGACGGGACGAGAGCTACGGCGCGGACGACTCAACATCGATCCGCAGCACAACCGCAAAGTCTTCGGCCGGAAACTCTTTTACATGAGCGACGCCAACAGCGGTCGCCGATTGCGAATTTGGGATCCGCTCACCGATGACCACGAGTTCGACGAAGCTTCTTTCGGCATCGTTTTGTCCAACGTGACGGCTGACGGCGAGCTGTTGCTCGTGCTGCGATCGGGACGCATCCGCGTGATCGATGTCCACGCGGGACTTGTCAATCTGGACGTGACATTGCCCGCCGAACTCACCTTTGGAGTGAACTCGCTGCGCGGGTTCTCCGATCACGACCGTTACTACATCAACCTGCAACGAGCGATGCTGGACACCGGCCGCTCGGCGTTCAGCTATTTCTTGAACGACTCGCTGGTGCCGAAAATCGACGTGCAGGGCGAGCTGTATGCCTTCGCCCGTCCGGGCGCGCCGCGACCGCTCCATCACGCGGATGGGCCGCTCGGACGCCGGCTATGGACCCGCCTTTTCCCACAACGCTCGATCCTGCGGCTCGAGAAAAATCGCCTGCCGTTCTTGATCACACTCAGCCGACTTCAAGACCGGCAGAACGGCGCGCGAACCGCGGTCCGCGTGGAGGCCATCGACGGCGAATCGGGAAATCTCCTGGGAGTCAACGACGGAGTCATCCTGGATCGTTTCGTGCAAGTCCAAACCGACATTGCTGCCGGTCAGATGTCGTTGTGCGGACTGCGAACTCAGGTCCGCATTGATTTCGGTCACGACAAACAGCGATTGGTTGGCAGTGACGATCCGTTATAGTTGTCCACCTAGTTGTCCACTGATCGCGGCAAGGTCGCACGGCTGGATGGTACGGACTTCAGCAGTTGGCTGCTTTGGCGGCGATCGGGGTGTAGTGAGCCGAGAGCCGCGGCGAAGGAGGTTTTGAGTTGTGGGTCGACCTCTTGGCGAGCAGCTTGTTTGAGTTCGGCCACTTGCATCTCCTTGAGGAGGAGGCCGTGACGGTGAATGTGCGCAGTCAGTTGCGCGAGTGCTCGGTCGCGTAAAAGGACCGATCGCGAGGCGGCGGTGGCAATTTCGAATAGCTTCGTTTGCGCGGACGACGTGCCGATCGCACCGAGCGAAAAGACAGCTTGTTCGGCCAGGTCAGCGTCGTTTGCGGCGGCGAAGAGGACGTTTTCCGCAGGCTTCAAATCGAAGATGGTCGCTTGGCGACGGTCGGCCAGTTGAGTGAGCCAGAAAAGCGCGGCGCGTTTGGTGGCGGCTCGCTGTGTCTGCGTCAATGTGTCTGCTTGCAACGGCTTGAGAAACGGCGTGACTTGGCGTTTCATGTCGGCGGTGCTACCGGTCGAAAGCGCGAACCGCACACGCGGGTACGACTCGGCGATGCGTTCGATGCGCGGTTGAGTTTTGTCGCCGCCGTAGATCACGATCGGGATGTAGGCCGTACGCGCATCGGCGCGCAGGTTGGCGATCGTTTGCGACAACTCCCAACGCGCGACATTGGCCTCGATCAAAAACAGGCCGACGTCGCCATGTTCGGCGGCGATTTTGAAACCTTCTTGACCCGTTGAAACAGCCTCCGGTTCGAAGCCGAGTTCACTCAGAGCGGCGGCCATCTCTGTCGCTCGCGCTTCACCGGCGTCAATCACCACGCCGCGAGCTTTGCCCGAATCGGCCAAGTTGCGAGCGAGCACTTCGACGACACGCGACACGCCACGGAACGACGTGGGTGGATCCCAAGTCAAAATCGTCGACGCGGCCGCGAATTGAACGCGCGGATCGGGATGATTCAACGCTGCGACGACCGGCGCCGGTTTTCCTTCGGCCGCTTTGAGCAAATGGGCATTGGCGGTTTGAGACAACGCCTGCAATGCGGCCACGGCGGCGAGCGATTGCTCAAGCTGGATTGCTTCGGTCAGCGCTGGCTGCATGACATCGGGACCGAGTTGCAGTCCCAGATGAAACGTCGAACCCGGCTCCGTCCGAATCGCCGCGCCGCGACCGGCTTCGTGAAGCTCGCTGGCCATCAAGGCCACCCAGTACAGCGCGTGCAGTTCAACTCGTTCCGGCGACAGTTCAAACGCCTGCCGGGCTTGTCGCGTGCCAACGATCATCGACGCGGTCTCGATCGTCACGGGAGTCATTGTGACACTGCCGGATTGCGTGTCCCAACTCCACATTTCGACCAGACCTTCATCGTTCAAGGACCACTCGAAATTGCCGCGTAAGTGTTGCCGCGCGGACTTCGCGAGTTCCGAGACCGCTCCGAACGCCGTGACGTCGGCCGTGCGGTTCGTCGAACCGAACAGAAGCCGCGCCAGCGCTTGCCGCGCCGCGAGTTGCACGCCCGCCGGCTGCGACGGCTCGAACGCCGGATGCCACAACGCCGGCACTGCCTGTCTGTCACCGAGCCATCCGAGAGCCTCGATGACAGTCGCTCGCAAATCAACGTTCGGAGCTTCGACCGCGCCCAGCAGCACCGGCACGACTTCTCGGCTCAGCCGCGTCAGCGTGTACAAAAGCAGCTTACGATGAGCGTCCTCTTTCGCTGTGTCGAGCACCGACACAATGCGCGCTGCGGCGAACACGCCAGCATTTCTCAATTGCAAAATCGCGACCTCGCGTTGCGCCGCCGTCTTGGTCAGATCGGCGATCAGCTTGTCGACTCGTGCCGGGTCTCGGGCACCTTTGCGAAACGCGGCGTTGACTCGATCGAGCAACTGAATGGATTCCGGCTGCAACCGCTTGTCGTTGGATAACCGCAGGAAGATCGCCGGCCCATGCTTGTCGCGCAGCTTCAGCAACGTGGCATCGTTCGGGTTCGCGTCCATCAACTTCTGGAGGTATAGAAAGGCGAGGTTCGGCCGCGCGAGGTCAGACATCAGTACGACGGCGTCGAATAACGTCTCTGGCGTACGCGGCTCCGTCAGCAGTGGGTTCTCTTCCAGCCTGTCCGCCGCGGCGGTCTGATCACCACCCGTCGCGGCGTCTTGAGCGAACGCGATGGACGCTAAGCTCGATGTCAACAGCACGGCAAATGCCGCACGCCACAACGACAGCCAACGAACAGTCATCATCGATCTCCTCACGCGGCTCACCGACAGAATCGCTCTCTCTTGTTCGGACATCCGCGGCGTGAGAGTTGCTTCGATCCTTGCAACTTCCGGTAGCACCAGCCGTAAGCCGACCGCGATGGCGTGCCGAGTGCTCACCCAAATGGCCTATGCCGATTGCAACGATTCTGCCGAGACAAATCACGTGACCCGTGTCCGGTGATCATGTCTCCAAGTTAGCCCTCGTCGGCCCCGTTCGCCAGACGCAACATGGCATTCGATTCGCTGAGGCTTCATCTCGGGAGGCCAGATAGCTACTTTGAGGACATGAACAAACCGAACTCACCGATGACCGTGCCGAGGTTTCTGCAAGCAAAGGCCGAAGGCCGCAAGCTGGCGGTGCTGACGGCGTATGACTTTTTGTGGGCTGGGCTGTTCGACGCGGCGGGTGTCGACGCGATTTTAGTCGGCGACAGTTTGGGCATGGTCGTGCAGGGGCATTCGACCACGTTACCGGTGACGCTCGACGAGATGATCTACCACGCGAAGCTCGTCTCGCGCGCGGTGCATACCGCGCTCGTCATCGTAGACATGCCGTTTATGTCTTACCAAGTCAGTTCCACGCAGGCGATCAAGAACGCCGGCCGCATCCTCAAGGAGACCGGGGCAGCGGCGGTGAAACTCGAAGGAGGCGAGAATCAAGCCCGCACGATTCGAGCGTTGGCCGAAGCGGATATTTCCGTGATGGCGCATGTTGGCTTGAGGCCACAATCGGTTCACAAGTTCGGCGGAATGAAGGTGCAGCGCGACGAACACCGCTTGCTGGCCGACGCGCGCGCGGCGCAGGAAGCCGGTGCGTTTGCCATCGTCCTCGAACTCGTCTCACGACCAATCGCCGCCGAGATCACTCGCGAGCTGACGATCCCCACCATCGGCATCGGCGCCGGACCCGACTGCGACGGTCAAGTTCTCGTCTGCTACGACATGCTCGGCCTGACCAACGGCTTTCATCCGAAGTTCGTCAAACACTTCGCCGAGTTGCGCGCCGAAGCGACTCGCGCGGTCGAAGCGTATGTTGCAGAAGTCCGCTCCGGCGCATTTCCGGATGACGCGCATAGCCATCATTGAGCCGCAAGATCATGACCGTCTCCCATTCGCTCCGAGCCAGTGAAACAATTGATAGCCGAACTCAATTCCCAGTCTGGCCTAGCGAGCATCCGTCGAATCTGGCACCATGACCCGCCATGTGGAGAACCCTTTCTCTTCTGTTGTTGTGGCTCGCCGATGCGAACGGGACGCTCGTGCCCGTTTGGGCTGATGAACCTCCGAAACAGGTCGTGTCCCCAACGCCGTCGCAGGCCGAGATCGAACACTGGATCGCTGACCTCAACGCGCCGGAGTTCGCGATTCGCGAGCAGGCGACTGAACAATTACAGTCGGCTGGGACAGCGGCGGTCGAGCCGTTGTTGAAAGCGGCACCGGCGTGCGGATTGGAGGCCAGTGTTCGCATCACGGCGATTCTGCGAAGCTGGTATACATCGGGTCGGGAGGAATTGATCGATGCGGCCGAGAAGACCCTTGAAGCGCTGAGCGAGTCCAAGAATCGACATTTGGTTGGACGGTCCGACGCGGTGCTGAAGCAGTATTCATACACGATCCGTCAAGAACGGGCGTTGGTTCAGATCGAAAAGTTGGGAGGACGGATCGAACGTTCGATTCAGGGGCGCATGCGCGTGATCGGACCGGAAGATGCCGAGCCGTTGACCGTGATCCTGGGACGTGACTGGCGCGGCGGTGAAGAAGGTTTGAAATTTGTTCGGCGACTGGCGAATCCTCAATTGAACGTGCTGTATCTGCTGCATAATCGCGTGACAGGCAAGATCCTCACGCCGGGAATTTCCAATGATGCGGTGGATGAGATAAAAAAAACGGTGCCGCAACTGCGTATCCAATATCGCGGCCCGGCCTTCTTGGGGATCAAAACCGAACGCTCGAACATTTGCCGAATCGATGAGTTGAGTCCCGGGGGCCCCGCGGACAAAGCCAAGTTGATGCCGGGCGATATCATCATCAAGTTCAACGGTAAGCCGGTTCGCACGTTCGAAGACTTGATTGAGCACATCTCCGACAAGCAACCCGGCGACGTGATCAAGCTGGAAGTCCTCCGCGGCGATGAGGAAGACCTCATGTCCTTCGAACGCCTGCAAGCTCTGAAAGGTCCTGGGACGGAAGAGTTACTCGAAAGCCTTCGCAAGAAGTTGGCGAAAGAAATCTCCGTGACGCTGGGCGAATGGAAGGGCAAGTGATCACTCTGAGATTTGACCAAGGTCAAATCACTGTGGCCGATTCTTCCACAGGTTCAGCGTGAGGTGAGCCTGTCCTTGGTGATGAGCCTCATGCCAACTCAGGATCTGCAGGGACTTGGCGATGCTCCAGCCGCGTTCTTTGAGGGCCTCCGGGATGCGGCTGAGATCGGCGTCGCTCAGCGTGGCGATGCCGTCGAGCAGATGCTGCCGCGTCGCAGACAACAGCTCGCGAATTTGTTCGATTGACGGGATGGTGTCGTCCGGCGTGCTGCCTCCCTTAAAGCGCGGCGTCACTTCCGGAAAGTGGTTCGTTTTGCCGAACAGCCGCTCGGTCGCGAACAGTTCTTCGGTGATGCCGATGTGCATCAGTTGCCACGCCATGTGAGCTCGCCCCGGTCCCGGCCGCCAGCCGAGCACCGCCGCCGGATTCGGCTGCTTGGCGATCTCGTCCAACGTGCCCAACGTACGCGTGCGATTCAATTCCCAAATGTCGCGGATCACGGAGAGTAGACTCATTAGGAAACTCCTTGTGGTCGGGAATTACTGTGGAGGGTAGCCGCCAGCCTCGTGCTACCCACTGGACCACAGTGTGCGAAGCTTCGATTGCGAATTCAACTTGCCCACGCGGATCGCTACATTCGCCACCGAGCCTGACAATCAACGGCCATTTTTTTCAACGGTCACAATTCACTCTTGTCCTTCCGATCCGGCATGTCCGAACTCGTGCAAACTTACGAACAGGCTCTGGAGTTCATCTCCCACCGCATCAATTACGAGCGGACTCCCGCCGCCAGCAAGCAAGACTTCAAGCTCGACCGCATGCGACGGCTGCTGGAATTGCTCGACAACCCGCAAGCCAACGTGCCGGCGATCCACATTGCGGGGACCAAGGGCAAAGGCTCCACTGCCATCATGCTGGCCGAGATGCTGACGGCCGCCAGATACCGCGTGGGCCTGTACACCTCGCCACACATGGACGCCTTCGAAGAACGGATGCAGGTTG
>CAZPUJ010000772.1:0-2766 GCA_964589725.1 uncultured Planctomycetaceae bacterium | reverse complement strand
GTTTACGTTCGACTTCGACGCTTTACTCGCCAGCCTGCTTTGACAATGACCAGGACCGCACCGCCGGTTTCAGAGCATTTGATATGGAGACATTTCCCGTTCAATCACGTTCTCCGCGCTCATCCATCAACAATGGGCGTTCTCAGGCGTGCCCGCTCCGCCGGGATTCTGGCGGCGGCGTTCGGTGCGACTCGAAATGACCGATCCATTCTGTCCGAACGCAGTGATCGCGGTCCGCCCATGGTTCCGTCCTTAGTCACCGACTACTGGCATTCAACGCGACTCAGACGTGGCAGTTTCCGTCACTTGCAACCGGCTTATTGGACAATACTTCACACTTCTTGCTTCTTCTTGTTTCCAAGCACTAGGGTTGCGGCAAGAGTCACGAGGCCAACAGCGACCAGCTCCACCCAGATTCGTTGTGTGATGATCTCTGCGCTAAAGTAAGGCCAAGTCCCTTCGGCGTCGTAATATTTGTCGTTGGGAAAGATCGCCTGGCAGACTTCACGTCTGGAAGGCGGGTCAAAGAAGGGGCCATAGCCCAAGTATAGCCTGAGATTATCTCCGCGGCGAACGTACACACCTTCATACGGGACGCAGAGTGCGCTGCAAATCGCCAGGACAGCCCCGATCACGACGGCCACTCGCTGCTTTTTGCTCATATTATTCCCGACTGCCTCTTGAAGACTGGTAGCTTGCACAGCGTTCGGTGTCCGCTGCCCCGCCGGTGGCGCGATCGGCGGTTCTTTCACATGTTGATCCGCAAGTTGTTTGCCGAGTGTGTGATTATCTGTCAAACGTCGCTTCGCCTCGTTAATCCAGCGTGAATTGCTTTCCCGCTTCGCGCCGGGAATCGTTGCCGCTCCACGTTCCTCACGGACCTGATCCGCCGCTGCATTCGCGACGCCTGTCAGTCCTGGACCGGGCGGAATTCGCTCCAATCGTTCTGGCTCAGTTGTCGGACTTGGTGGCGGAACTTCCGCTTTGGCTTCCGCCGTTGGCAGCGGCGCCACTTTCGACAGTTCCTCGTCCAGCACGGCCTGTGACACCGGGTCGCGATTATACTGCGGATACGCCTTCCTGAGATTCTCCCACGACGTCACGAACAGTTCGTTCCATTCGCGCACCTTTTCTGGTCCAAGCACATTGACGAGATTCCGCACGTAGTCACGGAACGTCAATGCTCCGGCACGGATCGCATCTACGGCTACTTTTCTAGCAGCCTTGATCACTTCCGGGCTGGCTGCGAGTGACGGCAATTCGTTTACCACATCCGTGAGGGCCGACGAGAACTTCAGCGGCCATCCTGACCGCGAACCGGAATGTGGCAGATTTTGCCGATTGAGGACACTTCAGTCTTGAAACACTTCGATCCGTCCTGTGATGCGGTGCGAATCTCCCCCTTTCGTGCTTTGATGGTCGGCGGACCGGGCGGCTCTTGACCGCTATGAGTGGAACCTAGCTGCCACGAGTGGAACTTGCGGAAATCGACTTCAGCGTTGCACAAGTTCAAGGCGGGACATGAGATGCCGACTCGATCCACGCGGCTTTTCGGCGATAATCTGCCACGGCCCGCGTTTGGTGGACGGCTTATTAACCTGACGGCCATTCTGCGAAGTAACTGTCTGCTGTGTCAAATCTTGGAGCGAGATTACGAAAACAACCAAGCGCCCTTAATTCCAGGGTCTTTTCTGAACGTTCGGCCAAATTGGCGTCCGCAACTTGTTTTGTGGCAGTAAGTTGCATTTTCTGACAGCCTCTCGAAGCCTTCAAACGCACAAAATGTCGCCACAATGTCGGAAACAATCTCACGCGACGACGGGCAAACGCTAGCTTCACTCCTTCCCAACATTGTCACAGGATGATGTTTCGAATCTGTACGAAACGTCTGAGTTAAGCGGCGCTGGCGAATCAGTCATTTCCAGCGCGTGACACAGAGAGTTCACCGAAAATCACTCGGCGGACAATCACCCGCGCCATCGCCTTGTGAAACCGTTTCGTGTCGGACAAGAGGCGAGTGTTGAATCGGAAACCCTACGATCTTGGAAACGCATTGAATCGACAGCATGTCGGGACGGGACGGTCAAAAACCCATCGGGCGTCGCACAAGCAGCTCGCGATACGGCCCGATCAACTTCAAGAACCGCCCAGCGTCGCAAAGCAAGTTGACGTTTTCCTACGTCTGGCCTGGTCGTTCGACGCAGCCACGTTCGTTCCGTCTCGTGAAGTCATCCGTTTTCTCGGAATCCCAAAAAACCACCCATTGATGACCGACGGACTTCGTCCCAGATTCTCGTCCGTTTTTCGACGCACGATTTCCGGGTCGAGAACTCCATCCGTTTCTTGGGAATCGCGCTCGATTGGATGATGGCCATTGAAATGGGTTCAAAGGCAGCGCATCAAAGCAACGTTTTCTGAGATTGGTTGACATGGCCTGCGGCGCCCGCAGACCGGCCGTGTGCCGTCGCCAGCCAGTTCGACCGCGACTGTCCGCGAACCGCGTTCGCCATCAGGATCGCTTCCTGAAAGTCGAAGGCCATCAGTTCCAGCTTCAGTGTGTAGGACTGGCGTAGGTTTTTCGGGAACCGCTGCGTGTGGCGGATGAGCCACAACAGAAAGTCGTGCGTCTTCACAAACAGCGGCGTCTCGGGGGTCGACATGCGTGCTCAAAATTTCGGCGCGAGCAGGGGCTGCCGCCCCTGCACCCCGCCCGGACAGAGAAGACAGAGATCAGAGGACAGAGAGACAGAGGTCACGGACGACTGA
>CAZPUJ010000771.1:0-2795 GCA_964589725.1 uncultured Planctomycetaceae bacterium | reverse complement strand
ATGGGCTATCCGACGACGTTGACCGCCGCGATGTGGGGCTTTCAGGACAGTCTGTTTCGCGGAAGGGAGATTCGTCTCGCGCGGCCGCTGGGCAGCTACGTGATGGAGAACATTCTGTTCAAAGTATCGTTTCCCGCCGAGTTTCACGGACAGACCGCCGTCGAGGCGGCCATCGCTTTGCATCCGCTCGTGCGCGACCGGCTCGATGAGATCACTCGTGTGCGTATCGAGACACACGAGTCAGCGATGCGAATCATCAACAAGATCGGGCCGCTAAAGAACCCCGCCGACAGAGACCATTGCTTGCAATACATGGTCGCCGTGGCGTTGATCCACGGAAAACTCGCGGCCGAGCACTACGAAGCCGAAGCCGCCGCCGACCCGCGCATCGACCGCTTGCGTGAACGGATGGAGGTCGTCGAGGAGCCACGTTACTCGCGCGACTATCTCGATCCCGACAAGCGGTCGATCGCCAACGCTCTGCAAATCGTCTTCGATGACGGTACCCAGTCGGATCGTGTGGAAGTCGAATACCCGTTGGGCCATCGCCGACGGCGCAACGAAGCTCGGCCCGCTCTGTTCGAGAAGTTTGTTCACAACGCAGCGACTCGGTGGCCTCAAGCCACTGTGGACCAATTCGTCGAACTGTTTCGCGACGCGGATCGGTTGGACGCCACAGAGGTGCCTGATTTTACCAATCTGACTTTGCCAATCTGACTTTGCCAAGTTGCGCGTCACGATAGTTGCCCGACGCGCCAGCGAGGGACCGACGCCTCTATCCTTCGCTGGCGCGTCGGGCTAGTGTTCGCACACGGCCAGGTATCACTCGCCGATGTGCTTCGGAGCCGATCATGGCCACACTCGACCAACTGACGAACGACATCTTGGCTCAAGAATCGATGCTGCGCGCGGGGGGCGGCGAAGCCGGGCGCGAGCGGCAGAAGCGACTCGGTCGACTAACGGTTCGTGAACGAGTGACAGAACTGCTGGACAGAGACGCTCCATTCTTCGAGTTGGGCATGTGGTCCGCATGGGGTATGTATCCGGAATGGGGACACGTTCCGGCGGCCGGAGTTGTCACGGGCATCGGTCGAATTCAAGGTCGCTTCGTGTTTGTGGTCGCTAATGACGCGACGGTGAAAGCGGGGGCCTTCTTTCCGCAAACGGTCAAGAAAGTGCTGCGGGCGCAGCGGATTGCGATGTCGTTTCGGTTGCCGCTGGTGTACCTCGTCGATTCCGCTGGAGTGTTCTTGCCGCTGCAGGACGAGATTTTCCCAGACGAAGACGACTTTGGCCGCATCTTCCGCAACAACGCGGTGATTTCGGCAATGGGCATTCCGCAGTACTCGGCCGTCATGGGAAACTGCGTCGCGGGCGGAGCCTACTTGCCGGTCCTCTCCGACACGTTGTTGATGACGGAAGGGAGTCAGCTCTACTTGGCCGGTCCCGCATTGGTCAAAGCGGCGATCGGTCAGACAGTCGATCCCGAAGAACTCGGTGGCGCACGCATGCACGCGGAGTTGAGCGGGACCGTCGATTACCGCGAGCCGGACGATCATGCTTGCTTGCGGCGATTGCGATCACTCATCGAACTCTTGCCGCCGCGCGACGTGACCACCTTCCCACACCAACCCGACGCGTCAGCGAGGGACAGTGGCAGCAGTCCCTCGCTGACGCGTCGGGTTAGTGAAACAGAAGAAGATGTCACACCGGAGCGAGATCCTCAAGACCTGTACCAGTTAGTCCCGGCCGACGAGCGTGGCGAGTACGACATGCGCGATGTGCTCGCCTGTCTGGTCGATGCCGATTCGTTGCAGGAATACCGAGCAGAGTTTGGCCAATCGGTGGTCGCCGCATTCGCTCGGATCGGCGGCCGACCGTGCGGCATCGTGGCGAATCAACGGCAGCGCAGCCGAGCGGCAACTGGTGAACTGCAAATCGGCGGCGTGTTGTATGGCGACTCGGCCGAGAAAGCCGCGCGATTCGTCATGCAGTGCAATCAGACGGGAGTGCCGCTCGTGTTCTTGCAGGACGTGCGCGGGTTCATGGTCGGCAAGCAGGCGGAGCAATCAGGGATCATTCGCTCGGGAGCGAAGCTGGTCAACGTCGTCAGCAACAGCGTGGTCCCCAAGCTGACGGTCATCATCGGCGGATCGTTCGGAGCCGGAAACTACGCGCTGTGCGGCAAAGCTTACGACCCTTGGCTGATCCTCGCATGGCCGACCGCTCGATACGCCGTGATGGGCGCCGATCAAGCGGCGGATACGCTGCTCAGCCTGAAAGTCCGTGATGCCGAACGCGAAGGGCGAGTTCTGTCCGACGACGCGAAGCGGCAACTGCGGGATGAGATTCGACAGCGATACGAGGAACAGACCGACATTCGTTACGGGGCCGCTCGCGGCTGGGTCGACGCGATCATTGCTCCGCACACGACACGTGAATGGTTGGCAACGGCCCTGCGGCTGATTCCGAGTGACGTCCCGCGAAGCGAGTTTCGCACGGGGGTGATGCAGGTCTAGTCGGTCCAACTGAAGTGAGCTATGCCCGAAGGAAAGGAGGTCCGATATGCCGAAGATCGTTCGCATCGGCAACGCTCATGGTTTTTGGGGTGATCGTCTCGACGCGGCGGCGGAAATGCTCGAGCGCGAGCCGGATCTCGACTTCCTGACGCTCGATTTCCTGGCCGAGGTGTCGATGTCGATCCTCGCTATGCAACGGTTGCGTGATCCCGAGGCCGGCTGGCCGCGAGACGTCATCGACGTCGTGCGGTCGCTGGCACCGTACTGGAAGAACGG
>CAZPUJ010000770.1:0-17890 GCA_964589725.1 uncultured Planctomycetaceae bacterium | reverse complement strand
TTGGGCTTCCAACTTCGCTGATAAGTGTGGCTGTTGGCGATTTCGCGGTGCAGCCACTTCATGTCGAAGTTGTGAGCGATGAATTGCTCGGAGAGATGATCCAGCAGCGCGGCGTTGCTGGGAGCATTCGCCAAGCTCATGTCGTCCGGCGGATTGACGATGCCGACGCTGAACAGGCTCGCCCAAATTCGGTTGACGAACGCGCGAGCGAAATAGCGGTTGTTGCGGTCTCGCAGCCAGTCCATCAACGGCTGACGCCGATCGTCGTGCTCGAAGAGCGACACGACTTCGGCACCCAGCAGCTTGGCGGTCGAGCCGGCGGGAGCGCGGGCATTTTTCTTGTCCGTTTCCTTTTGTGCCTTCTTCCGCTTGGGGTCTTCCTTGGGACCCTGCAGCTTGGCGACGGTCAATTCATCGACCGGAACCACGGCACCTTTCTTGACGCGATCTCGCAGGGCGTTGCGGACGGCGTTGCCATTACCCTTTTTGACGTCGATGCCGAGTTCCTTCATCAAGGCGGCTCGTTCTTCGGCAGCTTCTTTGCCAGGGCGTGGGGCGAATCGCACTCCGGCGAAGAAGTTCTTGAATTGGTTGAAGTCGTCCTGAGTCCATTGGTCGAACGGGTGCTTGTGGCACTGCGCACATTGAATGCGAATGCCCATGAACGTGTATGCGAAGCCGATCACGCGATCTTCCAAGTTTGCGAAATTGCGGCGACCCCAGAAGTAGGTCAGTCCGCCCGCCTCGGCGTAGGAACCCTTCTTCTCCGGGCCGTACATCGCGCTCATACGCTGGCAGTAGTCGGTGTAACTTTCGCCCGGCAGAGTGCTCTTGGCGACGACGATGCCCTCGACCAGTTTGTCGTACGGTTCGTTCCGAACGACTCGCTGATAAATCCAGTCGTACCATTCGCCGACGAGATCGCCGCTCAGGTTGTCGCCCACGTTCCTGAGGTTCTCAGCGTTGTTGCCCGTGTAGTCGCACAGCTTCGTGGACAACCACGCGGCGTAGCCGGGACGCTCCAGCAGTTCGTCGATCTTCTTGGCTCGCTTGCTCGAGTCCGGGTTGGACAGGAAATCGACGATCTCTTGCGGAGCCGGCAGCGTGCCGGTCAGGTCGAGGCTGGCTCGGCGAAGAAACTCGTGATCGTCACAAACGTCAGACGGCACGATGCCGAGTTTGCGGAGCTTCTGCACCACGAGTTCGTCGATCTTCGTCGGCGATGCGATCTGCGGATATTTGTCGCCAGTCTTGTCGCTGACGGGACGGAGGACCGGGATCGGCACGACTCCGGCGTCATAGTTCACGACGATATACGTGTCACCCGTCTGGCCCGATTTGACGAGGCCGTTGGCGTCGATCGCCGCGATCAAGTCGTCGTTCGTGTTGAATCGGCAGAGCGGGGTGACATCTTCGCGCTTGCCGTCGGACCAGACAGCCACCGCCTTGATCTGCGCTAGTTCGCCGTCCTTCCCGAACTGAATCTCGGCCGGCGTCACTTCCAGCTTCACAAACTTCGGCGAGTCCTCATCCACGCTCTTCGCGCCGGCTTTGATCCAGTTGCGGAAGATGTTGTATTGCCAACTGTCGGCGTCCATCCGCTTGCCGCCGCGATGCGGTGTTTCCTGCGTGGCCTTGAGCAGCGCGAGACTTTCTTCCGGCTCCTCGACCAACACGCGCGGCTCTTTGTCCTTTTCTTTGTCCCCCTTCAACAGCCCGTCATAGTCCAACTTGAAGTCATACCCAAACAGCGACAGACGGAAGCCACCTTGGCCTTGGAACGACCCGTGACACGCGCGGCCATTGCAGCCCAGCCGGCTGAGCAGCGGCACGACGTGCTGCTGGAATCTGGGGACTTCCGTCGCGTCCTTGCTGGCGAATCGTTGACTGGCGGGCGGAATGATTTCCGAGTCCGCGGCCCCGGTTGGGACAGCGGCTGACAGCAACCATAGGGCAACGAGCATTGACCGTCGCATGGCATCCTTTACGATTTCTTTTTCCGGGTTTCGGCGGACTTCTTGATTCTGTCCAATTCACGATCGACGGACGACTCGCGGTTCTGCACGTTCTCCACGATCTGATCGTTGAGTTTTTGCACACGTCCTTTCGCGCGTTCACGATCAAACGTCAACAACTGCAACCGCACGTCGTGACGTTCGAACAAGATTTGACGAAGTTCTTGTTCCAATTCGCGCGTCGCACCCATCGTCAGCCGAGCCGCCAACAATCGAATGCGGGAATCCAACTGCCATTCGTGGAGCAGAATCGCGTAACGCTCCCGATCCTTGTCGCGTTGCTTATCCAATCGCTCGCGAGTCTTGTCCAATTCGCGAATCGCTTTCGCGTATTGATCGGGGTGACTGTTTTTCAAGCGCGCGAGCAGATCAGCCAACTGAGGATGCTGCTGCTGAGCGAACCGCGCCGCAGCCGTTTCGCGTTCGACTGGCAACGGCTCATTTGCGGCACTCGCCAGATTGGGAGTTGCCGGCTTTTGCGAGGCGGCCTTGTTGGCGTTCGGAGTCTTGGTGGCGGCAGGATTCTTTTTGGCCGACGAATCATCAGCCAGGGCGAGCCAACTCAAACTGCCAATCAGCAACGCGGACGCGAGAGTTCCGAGCGTCGTCGCATCACATCGCAACAATCTGAAAGGCCATCCGAATTGCATCCGTCAATTCTCCTGCACGTCATCAAAATCAGGAGGCTCGCCAAACATCCGTTTGGTGAGCTCGTCCGCCGATAAGGCTGCCAGCATCCAATCCGGCGGATCGAGATCATCGTCCGCAACATCGAGTGCATCCGCGTCGTCATCGAGATCATTTCGCACCGCTTCGCCGTGAGCCCATGCGGCGACCAATCGCTCCGTTCCATCGCGCCGTACGACTTGCTCGTCGGACGGGCCGAAGAGTCCGAACGATAGCGCCACACAAACCGCCGTGACGGCCGTGCCCGCGAGCGTGGCGATCGCAACACGCGACCAGCGCGAGGGGCGACCGTCGTCCACAGGACACATAGCCACACAAGCCCGACGCGCCAACGAGGGATCGACCGACAGATTCTCTGTCTGCCCATCGCTTGCGCTTCGGGCTTGTGTCGTATCGCACGCCACCGCGATCGCACGACAAGTCTGCACTGCGAGCACGACCGCTTCGCAGGCGGACTCATCCATCGCCAAGCGAGCTTCAAACGTGGCGGTTTCGGCGGCGGACAACTCACCTGAGACGTAGCAGAATGCCAGCCAGTGCAGCTCGTCTCGCGATGTCATTTCGCGTGCGGTCATGATCACGTCTCGAAGTGTTCCAAAGACTGCCGCAGCTTCTGCATCGCCAGTCGCATGCGAGTCAACACCGTTCCCAAAGGCACTCCCAATTCCTTCGCGATCACCGCGAAGGTTTTGTATTCGTAAATTCGCATTCGCACCACCTGCCGCTGCTCGGCCGGGAGAACGTCCAGGGCGAGTCGCACCTGTTCGATCACTTCCGTTCGCAGCAGCATTCCGTCCGGCGACTCGCCCCGCGTGGCGGAACCACTGGGCGATTCATGTCGGCGAGCATCATTTCGGGCCAGTTCTCGAAAGGACCGTTCCTGAATTTTTCCTCGCCGTTTGATCACCAACGCTTCATTCAAGGCCACTCGATACAACCAGCCCTTGCGGGTCTCTGGCCGAGCCGTTTGGCCTTGTTCGACAGCCTTAGCCAGCGTGGCTTGCAAGGCCTCGCCCGCCAAGTCGGCGTTGCGGAGCACTCCGAGCAGAAACGCCCGCAACTCCCCTGCGTGCTCTGCGATCCACGCCGAGGGGTCCGCAGGATCGATCCTCTCCTTGCCGGTGGCCAAGCTCCCATCTCCATAACCCTGGCAAGGTCGCCGTCCCGATACGATGCGCGGCGGCCAAGGGTTATTTTCTGAGTCTCTGAAGATTCTCCAACTCTTTGCTCGGCAAGGCGGCTCGCCGATGTGGAGCGATGCCGCACGCGTCAGCTCAATCGTACTCTCGCTCGGCCCAGACGCGCATCTCTCCGTCCTGGTCGAACTCCACCCGAATCACCTGCGGATGGCAACAGACCGGACAGTCCTCGACGTACTGCTGCGACGTTCCGGCCGACAGGTCGACCGGGACGACGATCTCCTCGCCACAGACGTCGCATACGTACAACGCTTCAGGCACCGTACCGCGGTGTCGTCGCTTTCGTTTCTGACGGCTCACGATTCCCGTTTCCTCCAAAACGCGACCAGCAGCACCCACGCGAACAACGGCAGGACTCCAATCACCGCAAACAAGTACGCCCGCGCGTCCGGCTTATTTGTGAATGCTCGCCCGACTGCGGGATGCACGAGGAACTGAACCAACCACGAGGAAAATCCCAACACGCCGCTGACTCGGCCTTGATGCGACGCCGACAACTCTTGGTTCAGCGAATAGTACAGCGGGAACACTCCCAATGCGCCGACGCCGATGACCAGCCAGCTTGCCAGGTAGACGCGACCTGGCTCAAAGAATGCCGTCGGCACGAGCCACGTCACCAATAGCGAACACAATCCGAAAACCGCCATCCGTGCCCGATGGACGTTCCAGCGGCGTTGCACCAGCCAGCTCACACCCCAGCCCACGGCAAGGCTGCCCACAAATGTCGCCGAGTAATACCCCGACATGAAGTACTGTACGAATTCGTGCTCGTAGCCGTGCTGCTTCTCCAAAGTTCCCGGCAGCCAAACGCGAATAAAATGCCATGTCGTGTTGATCGAAATTGTCGTCGCCACTAACACCCACCACCGACGTGAGGCCATCAAGTCCCACCACGAATGCTGGTCGTCTCGCGCCAATTCCGTTCCCGCTCCGGCCGCCGTTTCATCCGTCGCGATGACCGGCCGACGCAAATCGGAATCCTTCACAAACAACCACCACGCCGCGACCCACGGCAGGCTCAGCAGGCCCGTGATTTCAAATGACCGTCGCCATTGTTCGGGATCGGTTCGATGCACGACGGCAATCAGCAGCGGAGTCAGAATCGCTCCCAACGCCGCGCCGCTTTGCAGCAGGCTGTTTCCCCAAGTGCGTTGCGCCGGCTTGAAAAATCTTTGAGTCGTTCGCAACGCGCATGGCCAGTGGCCCGCCTCGAACAGGCCCAATAGAAACCGGCTGACGCCCAGCCCGAACAGACTCTCGACCCACGCCGATGAGGCGCCCGCGACCGACCACGCCAACACAAGCGCCGGATACAACCATCTCACGTTGAGCTTGTCGGCCAAATAGCCAAACAGCAAACCCCCGCACGCGAAACCCAAACCAAAGCGGCCTTCGATAAGCCCGTAACCGGCTTCGTCCGTCTGAAACGCCGTTTGAATCTGTTGCGAGTTCTGATTAAACGCTGTCCGACAGGCGTAATTGACCAGCGTTGCTGACAGCAAAATCGCGCACACCGCAAACAGTCGGCGGGGCGATAACGGCTGATCCTCTGGCGGCGGAATGCTCATTCGCGGGCCTCATCGGGGATTTGATCAATTGAAATTGGGGCGATGGCCGTCGTCATACGGCATCACGCGCGCAATCGCAAACGCGCTGGCGTCGGTGAAGCGGCCGGTTAGAATCCGCCACGTTATGCGATCACCGTCTGTCTTCGACGTTGCCAAGGTGGCGTCTTGTTCGTTCCGGAACGCGGAGTCTGTGATGGAGCTGATCCGGCATGGCCGACCTGTTTGACGCGATCGTGCTGGGAGTCGGCGGTTTCGGCAGCGGAGCGTTGTATCATCTCGCGCGGCGCGGCTTGCGAGTCCTCGGCATCGACCGCTTTGGAGTAGCTCACGACCGAGGCAGCTCGCACGGCGAAACGCGGATCATTCGCAAGGCGTACTTCGAGCATCCCGACTACGTGCCGCTGTTGCTCCGCGCTTATGACTTGTGGGCCGATCTCGAAACCGAGTCGCGCTGTCAATTGTTCTGGCGTTGCGGCTTGATGCTCGCGGGGCCGGCGGACGGCGAGGCGATCTCCGGCGCGCGGCTCGCCGCGCGACGACACGGCCTGACCATCGAAGACTTGTCGCCGGTCACCGCTCAACACCGCTGGCCCGGCTTCCGCGTGCCGTCTGATTTCGACGTCGTGTTCGAACCAGATGCCGGATTCTTGAAAGTCGAGGATTGCGTGCGCACGCATCTCGACCGAGCGGTCGCTGACGGCGCGACATTGCATCTCGACGATCCAGTCATCGAGTGGTCGTCTACCGGCCGCGAAGTCCGTGTGCGCACGGCCAGTCAAGAGTTTGTCGCCGCGTCGCTGATCATCACCGCTGGAGCGTGGGCGACTTCCGTGCTATCGGAGCTCAGGCTGCCATTGCAGGTGCTCCGAAAACCGATCTTCTGGCATAAGGCCAGCACACCGGAATATGGGCTCGAATCCGGCATGCCGACGTATTATTTCGAGATGCCATTTGTGGAACAGGCTTCCCGGCCAGCCGCAACGCATCGAGCTTTTTATGGTTTCCCCTCGCTTGACGGCCAAGTACTCAAAGTGGCCGAGCACACTGGCGGTGCGGTTGTCGATGATCCGCTCGCCGTTGATCGCAACTGCCACGACGCCGACATCTTGCCGATCACGAACTTCTTAAAATCATGCCTTCCCGGCGTCCGCCCGCTTCCGGCTCGGCATTCCGTCTGTATGTACACCATCACGCCCGACCGGCACTTCGTGGTCGACAGGCATCCGGAATTGCTCAACGTGGTGCTCGGTTGCGGCTTCTCCGGTCACGGCTTCAAATTCACTTCCGTTCTCGGCGAGGCACTGGCCGACCTCGCAACGGACGGAACCACCAATCTCCCCATTGGCTTTTTGAGTCTGGATCGCTTGGCTCGGACTGACGGACCATAATGCTTGCCATTCGTGATCGACTTCCTCGATAGAACCACAAGGATTCCTCATGACCGCCATCACGCCTGACATTCCTCGCGACACCTCTCAAGAAGTGATCGTGCCAGCTCAGTCGCTGCGCGACTGGATCGTCAAAGTCCTGGTGAAGAAAGGGATGTTCGCGGTCGAGGCTGAGATGGTCGCGGACCGGCTGGTCGAGACCGACCTGCGCGGCATTCACTCGCACGGCAGCCGAGCGTTGCCGCGATACATTCAGGCGATGAACGACGGGAACATCGACCCGCGGGCCAGCACCGTGACCGTGACCGAGACGCCCGCGATGGCTGTCATCGACGGCAATATGGGCATGGGCCACGTCGCGGCCACGAAGGCCATGCAACTGGCCATCAAGAAGGCGAAGGAGATCGGTACCGGCACGGTCGCGGTGACACGCGGTCAGCATCTTGGAGCGGCTTCGGCCTACGTGTTGATGGCGATTCGCGAAAATTGTATCGGCTACTGCACCACGAACACGGCGGGCGCGACAGTGGCCGCATACGGCAGCCGACAACCGGCCGTTGCCAATAACGCGTTCGCTTGGGGCTCGCCCAGCCGCACCGGCGCACCGTTCGTCTTGGACATGGCGTGTGCCGAGGCGTCGTGGGGAAAAGTCGAAACACGCAAGCTGTACGGCCTGCCTCTACCCAACGGCTGGGCCTTGGACATCCACGGCAACGCGACCACCGATCCTCACGCGGCGAAAACGCTGTTGCCAGCCGCCGGAGCTCGCGGATTTGGCCTGGCATTTCAGTGTTCCCTATTGGCCGGACCGCTCGTCAGTCGCAAGATGCCGATTCGCAAGAAGCGTGATCCACACCTCGAAGGTTCGGAACATTTCTTCTACGCGATCGACCCGGTGAAATTCGGCGACCTTGAAAAGTTTCATACCGAACTCGGCGCGGCGTCGACCGAGATTCGTGGCCTTGCGCCGGCCGAAGGCTTTGACAAAGTCCGCCTCCCCGGCGAGCTGGAATGGGAACGCGCCGAACGCTGGAGCGTCGACGGTATTCCGATTCATCGTGACCACGCCGACGCTCTGCGAAAGCTAGGAGAATCGCTGAAAATCGCCGCGCCATTGTAGCCAGTGGTTTGTCACACGAAGAACTGAGGCATCACCAGCGAACTGTTCCCATTGATTGCTTCGATATCACCGTTTCAGTAACTTCTCGCCTCGCGTGGTTCGACCAGTTCAGATCGTTTTTTCTTCGCGCCCGTAGCTCAATTGGATAGAGCGTCGGACTTCGGATCCGAAGGTTGGGGGTTCGACTCCCTCCGGGCGCGCTCTGCAAAACTCCGGGAAAATGCGGTTTCTCTCGGAGTTTTCTTCATTTCTGGCAACGAGTTCGTTTCCGTCGAAAATGCGTTCAGGGTGACAGGCGTTGACTGCAAAACACTCGAAAAGTCAGTCGGAACTGCCACCAGAACTGCCACGGCAGACGGCGAGAGATTCTCGCCACCGGCCGCAATACGATGGCGGTTCGCTTGCGGTTCGTTGGTGACGGAAAACTCTGGCAACGATTCAACCGCCCCTTGCACGTCGAGCAAACGCGGGTCGGTGTAGACGTTCATCGTGAGTTCCAAACTCGAATGGCGCATCGCGGGTTGAGCGACTCGCGGCGAGGCTCCGGCCTTGCTCAACATCGTGCCGAACGTGTGCCGCAATGCGTGAACGTCCACCGTCCGGCCGCGGTCGTCTTTTTTGGCGATGCCGGCCACGGCGCGGTCACGGTTGAACACTTTGGACAGGTCATCGGGGACGTTGAACAACTTCGCCGCCGCCGAGTTGTCGGACTCCCCCCGCTCAATCATCGACAGCGTGTTGCGTTGCGTGCGGCCCCCGATTTTCGACACCCACTGCCGCAGTTCGTCGGCCACGTCTTGGCGAAGCGGGATCGAATTGCCTTGGCGGTTTTTCTCGGCAGCCGCGTTCAATCGGACGTGCGGGAAGTCGTCGTCGAGGTCGAGTTGTCCGATGGTCAACGAAGCGAGTTCGCTCTTTCGCAGCCCAGTCGTGACGGCCAGCTTATAGATCAATTCCCGCTCTCGGCCGAGCCGTTCCTGTTGAGCGATGAACTCCGGACTGTCTTTCAATCGTTCGCGGGCACGAGCGACAGCGGCGGGGAGTTCGTCGAGCGTCAACGGTTTGTACGTCCAGGACGCTCGACGTTCGCGTTTGCCGCGTTCAGATTCGCTGTCTGGCTTCGACTCTGTTTCGCGTCCGTACTCCGCCAGCGGTCGCAGGCGAGCCGTCACAAGCAAGCGGGACAACTCGGCCTCGGTCAGTGCTCGACGTTGTCGGCGACGGTCGGAGCGTTCGTCGGCTCGGTCGAGTTTCGCCAACGGATTGAACGGCAGCCGGTCACGCTCAACGCACCAGTTGCAAAAACTTCGCAGCGCGACCAAATAGGAATTGCGAGTCCGCGCTCCCATCGCGGTCTTGTCCGGTTGTGCCTTTGCCTGTTGAGCCAGCCAGCGTTCGACCGCATCGGCGCGAATGTCCGACAGCCGACGAAAACCCACTTCGTCGGTGACTCGTTGAATCAGCCGCTCGGTTCCGGTGACGTGAGACTCCGCTCGTCCGGCCGCTTTCAACGCGGCGATGTATTCGGCCAAGTGCTCGGGCAGCGGCGAGTGCTGATGCACGGTCATCGTGTCTTCGGATTTCGTGATGATGCCGGCCCGCACCTTGTCCGCCCGCTTTTCCAGTTCGGCCAATACCGCTCGCGCCGCCGATTCGTCCCGACAGCCCGTGGCGACCCGCCGAAGACGCCCGCTTCCGTCGCGATAGTCGGCGAAGTAGGTCGGAGTCTCGACCGTGATGCGTTCCTGACTGGCGAACGTCCCTTCGATCGGCACGGTCACTGCCGCCGTCCGCGTCCGCCCTTTCGCGTCCTGCCACTTGGCGAACCGTTGCCCCTTGCGGACATAGAACTCCGCCCCAATCGGCAGCGGTTTCGTCGCAGTTCGTTTGAAGACGGTTCCCATCGTCATTTCCCTTTTCGTTCGACCAATTCTAGGTCAAAGAACTCCGCCAACTTGTCGGCCGCGTCGAGCATCAGAGTTTGCTCGCTGCGGGCGAACTTCATCAAACTTTGCCGGATGACTCCGGTTTGCCGCTCCAGTTCCAAAAACGGCAAACCGCTGTCGGCGATGGCTTGCCGGAGTGTTTCAGTCAAGGTTGCCGGTGTCTTGCGTTTTGTGGCCATGATGTAGGTACTACTACAGATATCGGCGGTGAGCGTCAACGCCCTTGTGAGAGAATTCGTAATGTCATTTCGCTGACGGATGCGGCGGTCATTCGTGACGCTCATTCCAACTTGGACCGAGGTATCGGTAACGGTGGGCTTGGCGTCGTCCGGGTTGTGGCATGGCCACGAGTAACCCATCACGGACGAACTTCTTGAGCCACTTGGCAACGTCGGTGTGGTCACGGCCAAGCGCGTTCGCAGCCGATCGGCAGGACAGAAAGAAATTCCGGCCCGGCCCGTGGAAGCGTTGCAGTTCCAGACACAGAGCGAGCAACCGGCGCATGTCCGAGCTGTCGTACTTCTCCGCCTCGGTCGGCCACGTTTTCGCCTTCACCGTTTGCCAAACCCTTTGAACGACGTCCACGCCTTTGGGGAGCTTTACGCTGTCCCAAGCGTGTTCAAAGTCGGCCAGCGTCTCGGAGAACGGCTTCGTTCCAATGACGGGCAACGCTTGCTTGTGCCACTGCCTCACGATCGGTTCCAGAACTGCCGAACCGGCATTTTTCACTTCGGGATCGGCCTTCAAACACTGCGCCAATTCAAAAATCTTGGCGTTGCGTTCGCCTGCTTTCGTCGGAAGGCAACGAGCAATCACAGCATCCACATTGTCGCTACCTACAGAGAGACAGAGAGACAGAGAGACAGAGGCCATTCTCTGTCTCTCTGTAGGTTCCGTGCGTTGGAACGGCAGATCGTCCAGCCGTGGAATGTCTGACATCGGCGGGATGGTCCAACGGTATTGAACACCCGAAGGATGATGGCTCGGCGGCAGCACGACGTAGGCACCTTGGCTGCGCAATTCGCCGTCGGCAAATCTCTCCGTGTGGTTGAGGGCCGAGAGAAAGTAGACGTGATAACCACGAGCCGTCTTCGCCGTGGGCAACGTCTTCGCCAATTCGGGATTCTGAGCCGCCCAAGTGGCGTATGCCGCCAGATCATCGAAGTCCCGACAAGTCAGCCCGCCGGAAACCGAGCCGAGCACCACGGCCAATCCCAGGTCATCCCGCAGGTCGAACCATTCATGGATGCTCCTTTCGTCGGCACATTTCGTTTGGAACGGTTTCCATTTCACTGCCGGTGTCTTACTTCGAGCCGCGATGGGAATGATTGACCAGCCGAGCGCGGCGTATTCGAGAGCCGCCGACAGCACATCTTGAGCGTCGGACCTTGGCGGCTGCCCGTTTTTCGGTAAGATCGCCATTACTGAAGTTCCTTATCTCTGGCCACCGTTGGCGCGGTGGCTTTTTTGTGGAGGAAAACCAGCGCTGCCCATATCGCAGCGCGGCAACGCAATCGGCGGGTCACGCACCTTTGACGTATTGCGTCAGGTCCAGCGTCTTGAGCGTCCCTTGCACCGTGCGACGGACGCCTTGCAGGAACGCGGCGTCTCGCTTCTCGGCGTCGAGTTCTTTGTTGAAAAGGCCGAGGTCGAGAACCGAGTCGATGGCCTTGGTCAAAATCTGTTGCAGGTCGGCCGGTTGAAGTGCCTCAACCTCGAACACGGTGTCGCCGAATTTCTTCGCGAACTTTGCATAGTTGGACGAAGTCGTTTTCGCGGTCATCACGGGCGACAGGTTGAACCGCTCGACTTGCTCGGAAGTCAACGCGACTTTGATCGGATGCACGTCTTCAATACCGAAGTCATCTCGCAGGCTGCGCGCAAAGCTCTGTGCGATTTCTTCGCCATCCGGATCGAAGTCCGAAACGATCAAAACGATCAGCTTTTCTTTGTCGCTGCGCCGGAACCGCTTGACCATTCCGTGGCGCGGCGAAAGAGAGCAGTACCCCCGCCCGGTCGTCATCGGGATGCAGTATTTCATGGCCACGGGTCGAAGGATGCCGCCGAGCGTATTTTTTTCGCCGACGATTTCGATGTGATTCGGCTGCGACTGTTGCAGGTCTCGCCAGTAGCCTTTCAGAAACTGGTCGAGTTGTTCACGGATGAAACTGCCAGCGTCGGCATAGACATTCCAAGTCACTACTGGCCGCGTTTCGTCACCGATGGCCTCAAACGGAATCTCACCAGCCAATCGCGCCCGAGTCAGCAACTCGCAAAGCGACTGATAGCTTTGCCTGTCATTGGCATAGACCGAGTCGGCCTTGTTCGCATGCCGCAGCGGCGGATCGTTGAGCAGCGCGTAATGCACTTGCCGATCAGACAGCGGCCAGAATTCACGGCGGTCGTCTAGCACCTTGCGGATGGCTTCCAACAAGAACCGCTTTGCATCGCTGATTCGCGACCGCAGCTTCGTGCCTTCGATCTTGAGAGCTGCGACGGACACCGCGCTGCTGGCCCGCCGATGGTCAATCAGCGATTGATACGCTTCATCGGGATTGGCGTCGTGCAATTCTTCTCGAAGTTGCTCGTCGAGAGATTTCACCCTTTGCTGATTGGACTCGCGCAGCAGCCGCACAAACTCGCCAGGCTCGTCAGCGCGGCGGATCGGATGGAAGCGACACCGCACCGCCGCCTTGTGCGCCAACATCGCAGCCGAATAGCGACGATGGCCCGACAAAATGAAACCGTCGAGAGTGATCGTCAGAGCCACGAGCAGGCCGTCTTTCTTGACCGTTCGCACCATTCCTCGGTCATCGGCGTTGTGGACGGCATCGAACGGCCGATACAGCAGATCGTTTTCCGGTGCGGGTTGAATCTCGTCGATGTCGATTTCCCAATCATGCGACAGCAGTTCGTCGAGGCTGTAGCGCTCAATCTCGGATAGGCTGATTTTGGGAATTGAGACATGACTGATTTTTGCTTTCGAGCCGTTGACGCGACGTGGTTTTCTAGGCTTCATTGCCGCACCCCCTTCGCCGAGCCGGCGCGCATGCGGGGGCAACCCTCATTCAACCACCTTTCAATTTCAGAGCGACGCCAGCGGACGAGAACGTCGCCCAACTTCGTCGGGCGCGGCATCGCGCCGCGATCAGCCAGCCGATAGACGTGGCGCGACGAACAGCCCAGCATCGCGGCCACTTGCCGCACGTTCAGCAATGCGGCAGGTTCGGAGACAACGGAAGACGACATCGCACACTCCTGCGAGTTCGGCGGCAGGAGGCGTCGGTCGTTGTGATCGCTCGTCCCTCTATGCCACTCGCAGGACACCACGCTAAGCCGCGCTTAGCGGTGCTATTTCGCGCCTAGCTTTTGGAAATTTTCCAAACGATGTCCAAGCCGGCCGGGGTGAAGACGTAATCTCGCTTGTCGTCACTGAGGTCAACGCTGCGGAAAAAATGTTCCCACAGGTTCGGGAATCGCTCTTTGTCGATTCGTTGGATTGTTGCGTTGATCGTGTTGCGCACGCTGTCCCGCGCATTCTTCACGAGCTTCTTTTCGGACACGTACAGCACGTCCAGCGCTTTGGTGATTCTCTGAGCCTCTTCCTTGTTCCCGGTCTTTCGGGCGAGGTCTCGTTCTTCAATCAGCCCTCGTAGCCGTTCCCAAACGGCGTCCGTGGTATCGTCATCAAAACGCGAATCGTCGGTCTCATCGACCGGCAACCGCCGTTCAGAAATCCCGTTGCCGTCCCGGTCAATTTGCTCTTCGTCGCCTGAACTACTGCTACGCCTTGCTCGACGCTCCGCGCCACCAATTGTGTAGAGGTAGAAAATCGGCAACGGATGGTCGGGTGACGTGACGACTGCCACCAGCCTCTCAACGCCGTTTGACTTTTGAAGCGTCAACTTTTCGCCAAAGCCGCAAATCACGTAGTGCTCGCAGGTGTCTTGGATCAGGTACTCCGTCCCCGCGTCCGCTTTCGCCTTTGGAGTCGGCACCGATTGTCCGCTTGTTGGTGACGCGAATTCGGTTGCCAAAGCTCGCAACGAGACGGCGAAAGTCAGACAGAACACCAACAGAATTCCGGCGTGCTTACCCCCGTCTGACATTCGCGGCGGAGAATTTTGCGGGTTCGTGAATTCCGGAATGTCTTGTTCGCAACAACTGCGAGCATCCCGTTCCATGACGGCCATACGTCGCTTCAGCAAATCGGCTGCGTAGGGATTGCGCAGCTCCAACACACTCACTGCGGCTACAAGTCCAACGGAAATCTCACTGATGAGTTCATTTGTTTGCGCTCGGCGTGTTTGTACGTCGAAGCCTTTCGCGTAGAACTCTTTGAGCGACTCGGGGAGACTCTCGACTAATGTCGCCAACTGAAGAATCTGCTCGATGTCAAGAATTGGTGAAGACACTCCGAAGCCTGCCTTTCCTTCGGGGTAGGCGGCAACGCGAAAAGCAGAAAGTATGCCGCCGCACAGACCGCTTCGGTCGCTCACGGTTTGCAAACTGCGGCGACAATCCGAAGGCTAATTCTGCCACCTAAATCAGCGGTCGGGGCCTGTCTGCGAGTGATAACCTGGTGTCCGTGGAAAAAATCGCAGTGTCGGCAATTTGGGTAAAGTTTACCGATTATCCTGTCCGATCTTGCTTAGGGGGGGACGTCGTCTGAACAGGAAGTCGGACATGGCCCAGCCGGAGATCGAGCGAGAGTTCGCGATGGCGGAATCGAAGTATTGGCTCGCCTTTGAGAACGCCTTCCTCACTTACACTCGTGATGAATTCCAAGCCTGGGTGGGAAGAATTCTGAAACTCGCCTATCCGCGTGATTTTTATTCACCGCGGCAGGGAACGACGAAGGGCGGAGGGGATCTGGGCTGTGATTTCTTCCAGCTCGGTACAGATACCGTTTACGCGGTGTACGCACCGAGAGAATTCGAGTTATCGCAATTCAACGCAAAACTCAAAAGTGACTTCTCGAAGGCGCGAGACAACTTTCAAGATTTGAAAGAGTGGTGCTTCGTTCATAATGAGCGTGAGTTGAGTGCGACAACCTACTGCCTGATAAGGGAACTTGGTAAGGAACGGACGCAGAATCGAAAGACCAAAATCCGCGTATTCGGGAAAGATCAGCTTTGGAACATTGTACGAAATCTCTCCGAGAACAACCTTCAGAAACTCTTTCCTGGAATTCGCGACGACGACAGGGTGCAAGTGGCGGTCGAGATCATTCGGGATTTGTGGAAGGACGTGATACGGTTACCGTCAGTGCAAACTGCATCGCCGGGATCGGCCGTAATTCATCCAGCGCAAGAATCGCAAGCAGTTGTTGAATCGCGTTCGTCTGAAGCGAAGCCTGAATTTACCCGTTCGAAGGCAACTGAAACTCCGCCTGCGTCGGCTGAGATTCAATCAACCGAGAAAATCGACATCGTTCAACCCATTGATGTGGCTCAATCCGGCATTGAACCAACACGGGAACAAACGAAGCGCTCTTCGCCACCATCAATAATGGGACAGGGATCGCATCACCCGACGACGAATCGGAGTGAAGTTTCCGTTCCAATTCCTGCATCCCCTCCGAAGTTCACATCGCCGGAGAAATTGCCGGTCGGATTGCCCAAGACCATTCGGAAGCAACCGGACAAGCGACAACCGCGATTGGGAACGACTCCGAAAAAAGAATCGCGGAAGTTGGTGCAATCGCGGTACGTGTTAATGATCAGTGCCAGTGTATTGCTGATCAGCATTGCCGGATTTTGGTATCAAACTGCCGCACGGGATTTGATTACTTCCGTTCCAAATCGACGGACGGTCGTCGGTCTCGTGGGGCAAGTGCGACGTCCCGGAGTTTATGACGTCGGTCCTACATCGCTAACCTGCATGCAGTTGGTTGAAAAAATTGGCGGATTGCATGAGGACGCCTCCGGTCAATTCCAGGTGATTCGTAACGGTCGACCAGGGGGCTTGTTTAGTCGAGCTGAGGCCGACAAGTTCCAACTTCGGTCTGGTGATCTGGTAGTCGCAGGGTCGGGGAACATCATCAAAGCGGATGGCAACGCAGCCCGGGAGTACGTGCAAATTGGATTTGTCGATTTGGTGGATCGTCCGGTCGTCATAAAGTTGAAAATCGAGCAGGCGAGTTTGGAGACGATTCTTCGACTCCTAAATCAGGATTCATCATTGGCAGTGCGAGTCCGAGTCGTTCTTCCACCAAGTCAACCATTTCAAGAGCAACTTCATCCAAGCATGCCGCTTCCGTCCGAGTCTGTCATCATCTTTCCGCCGAACTCCATCGCAACCGATCGTCTTCCAACAGATCTGCCTCCGCCGATCCAGCTACCCGGGCCGTCAATCGCAGTTTCACGACTCGCCGTTGATCAAATGAGTCATCGACATGGTACCGCACCGGAACTAGCGGGACTTGTACGATAGCCTTTGGCAGAGGTTGCGTTAAATTCGCGATGCTGGTCCATTCAGCCATGATCGCGTTCACGGCGTCGATGTCGCCACTGTGCGAAGAAGTTGCCACTGTACGAACTGGTGCCGCCGGCTTTTGAGCGGGTGTTGCTTGTTAGCGTTTGATCGCCCGCTATAAGGCGACATCAGTCGGCCGCCTTTCCTACGGCTGACGATCAACCCGTTCACGCTCACATTTATGGAGATCATCATGCGAATGACATCGTGGTTTGAGTCCGTGCGGCGACAGTTCGGCAGCGTGACGGGGGCGAAGAGTCGGCGACACGGGAGCGGCGGGACTCGGCGGCAGACGCCAGCGCTTGTGGAGTCGTTGGAAGATCGTTGCTTGCTCGCCGCTGGCGACCTTGATCCGACCTTCGGCGTCGCGGGCAGAGTCACGACGAGCTTCGGGACTAACGACCAAGCCCGAAGCGTAGCCATTCAAAGCGACGGAAAAATGGTCGTCGTCGGAAACACTGACGGCAATTTCGCATTGGCCCGCTACAACATGGATGGGACTTTGGATTCAGCGTTCGATGGGGATGGTAAGCTCACCACGGATTTCGGGTCGGTTCAAGAGGAAGCCCGCAGCGTAGTAGTGGCAGCGAACGGTAAGATCGTCGTGGCCGGGTTTACTGCTACTCCTGGCGGCCAAAATGAATTCGCATTGGCCGTTTACAACAGCGATGGCTCGCTCGATACGTCGTTCGATGGTGATGGAAAGGTCATAACGCGTTTCGGAACCGGGGACGAATTCGCCAACAGCGTGGCAGTGCAGGCGGACGGCAAAATTGTCGTCGCGGGAGTCGGCAACAACGGTACCGCCGATTTCGCATTGGTCCGCTTCAACACGGATGGGAGTCTGGACACGTCGTTCGATGGGGATGGCAAGCTTACCACTGCCGTCGGAGCGTCGAGCGATGTCGCCAACAGTGTGGCCTTGCAAGCGGACGGCAAAATTGTCGTGGCCGGATACGCTGACGGAAACAACGTCAATTTTGCATTGGTCCGCTACAACACGGACGGGAGTCTGGACACGTCGTTCGACGGGGACGGCAAGCTCACCACCGACTTCGGCATGGCGCTGGACTACGCCCAAAGTGTGGTCTTGCAGGCTGATTGCAAGATTGTCGTCGCCGGATACACCGTCAGCGGCAGCGGCGATTTTGCATTGGTCCGCTACAACACGGACGGGAGTCTGGACACAACGTTCGATGGGGATGGCAAGCTCACCACCGACTTCGGCGGTGACGATGCCGCGCACAGTGTAGTCTTGCAGACGAACGGCAAGATTGTCGTGGCAGGATATACCGTTCTCAGCAATCCCATCAATTTCGCATTAGCCCGCTACAACACAGACGGGAGTCTGGACACGTCGTTCGATGGGGACGGTAAGCTCGCCACGGGCTTCGGAATAGCGAGTGTTGACGCCAACAGTGTGGCCTTGCAGGCGGACGGCAAGATCGTCGTCGTGGGTTCCGTCTACAATGGCGGCAGCAACTACGATT
>CAZPUJ010000769.1:0-2653 GCA_964589725.1 uncultured Planctomycetaceae bacterium | reverse complement strand
CGCGGCGGCTGGATCGTCGCGGAGGGAACGCCGGAGGAAGTGGTCAATGGTCAGTGGTCAGCGGTCAATGGTCGACCACAAGGCCATCGCGACGGACAACGGACGACGGACGACGGACACGTGTCTCACACCGCCGCCGCGCTGGCACCGATCCTTCGCGAGGGCAAACGGGCCGAGCGAGAAATCTTTGATGCCGATGAAATCCGCAAGAAACGAGCGGGCGATCTGAACCTCAGCGACATCGGGCGCGACGCCAAGATGCCGTGGCAAGTCGACGGCCGCAAGTGGCACACGGTCGATCGATTGTCTCACAACGGGCAAGCGTGCCGTTGGGAGGGTGAAGCGCTTGCGCGAGTGATCGACTTCCTGGAAGAAACTCCCGCTGACGACGACGCACCAAATGCCATTGCCCGGTCCCCTCTCCCCCCCGGGGAGAGGGTTAGGGTGAGGGGTATCCCGAGCGCTCCATCGACATCCGTTACGCCGAACAGAACAACAAAGCCCGGCCGCTGGCGAGCCTCCGACAATGACGAATCACAGATGACTTCGGATGACGAACCCGTCATTCAAGTTCGTGAGTCGTCCTGCGCGATGAAGACGAAGTCGCCGTCCGCGGCACCCATCTCCCTAGCCCTCTCCCCGGCGGGGAGAGGGGACGAAGCTGTGACACTCGGAACTCGGGACTCGGGACTCGGGACTCTCTGGTCCGACCGCTCCGTCGTCGAAGTCAGTGGCCCGAACAAAGCGGCCGCTTGGTTCCTGCACGCTCTGACCGGCGACGAGTGGCTGTTGATGCTGAAGTTCCGCGTCAAGAAGCAACAGTTCCAGGCCGCGAACTTGCAGCAGCGACTGGCTCTGAAACCGCTCGACGACATTCGCGAGCTGCCGGTCTACGGCCGTGGTGATCGAGTGCGCGTGAAGAATCTCAAAGGCCCGTGGCAGGAAGTCACGATCACTGTCCACTGGCTGCGCGAGATCGACACTCCGGAGTTCTGGGATTTTCTCAAAGCTGCGCGCGAGTCGTACCTCGCCAAGACGGACGTCAACCGACTCAATCTCGACGACCTCACGCCGTGGAAGCAACTCGGCCAGAAGTGGCACTTGTCGCGCAAAGGCTTTCCGTCGAATAAGCGCGTCGTGTGGGAACCGGAGTTGATCGGGCAACTGGCCGACGCGCTCGACGCCGCCTGCCCGCGGGCGGACACCGACTGGACCGGCCAAAGTGTCGTCCGCTTCCTGATTCCTCAGCAGTCCGACCCGTGGGCCACGTTGCACACCAAGCGCCGTGAAGGAGTTGACTTGACCGTTTTCGTGCGTGCGGGCCAGGTCTCGCTGGGCCGCGTCGCGAACTTCGGGACAGATCAAAAAGTCACCCCGCAAGCCGATCTCCGCGACGCCGTCAAGATACGTTTCACTTCGCCGAGGCAGGTCGATTCCGCTTTGAAATCCTGGTTGCAGGAAGCGGCTCGACTGACTTAAGAAGGATTCACCCCAGCAGTTCGCGAATCGGTTCGCCGTCGGGCAGAATCGGCAACGGGCGGCCGGTGTGATCGAGAAATTCGCGCCGCTGATCCACGCCGAGGAACTGATACACGGTCGCCATCAAGTCGCTCGGACGCAGTGGCCGGTCTTTGGGTGTCTCTCCCTTCGCGGTGGTCGAGCCGATGACCTGGCCCATGCGCAGTCCGCCACCGGAGATAAGAATCGACATCGCTGACGGCCAGTGATCGCGCCCTGGCTGCATCACGCCGCTACCGGTGCCAATTTGGCTATTGATTCGCGGCGTGCGGCCGAATTCGCCCGTGACGATCAGCAGCACGCGCCGGTCGAGACCGCGTTCGTAAATGTCCTGCACCAGAGCAGCAACCCCCTGATCGAACCACGGCAACCGACCCTGCATCGCGTTGAAGATGTGAAAGTTGACGGCATGATCGTCCCAATTGCCGAGCGTTCTTCCCGCCGCGTCTTCAAACTCGCGACCCTCGACATGCACGAAACCGACGCCCGCTTCGACCAAACGCCGAGCCAAAAACAAGCTCTGTCCGAATTGGCTGCGGCCATAACGGTCACGCTCGCGCGGATCGACGCGACTGAGATCAAACGCGCTGCGAGCCGCGTCGCCCGTCAACAACCGGACCGCCTCCTGATGGTAGCTGTCCATCGCTTCCATGTTGCCGCGACCATCGACGTCTCGGCGAATGCGATCGAAGCCGCGCATTAACGCCAGCCGGTTCTGTATCAGGTTCAGACGCTCGGCTGGCAGACTGATGTTCGGCACCTGAAACGTCGGGCTGTTGGGATTCGCCTGCACTTGGAACGGCTCGTACTTCGAGCCGAAGTACCCCGGTCCCGCGAACTCCTGTCGATGCGGCACCGCCACGTAGCTGGGCAAGCCGTCGCGACCGTTCGGCTTCACGCGTTTGTAGATCGCTCCCGCGTCGGGAAACTGATTGGGAATCGTAAACCCCGGTTGCCTGACAAACGGCGTGCGTCGTCCCGACAACATGATCTGCGCTCCGTCGTCGTGGCAAACACAATCGTGACTGCACGACCGAATCAACGTGAACTTGTCCGCCACGCGCGCGTGCCTGGGTAGCCACTCGCAAATCTCCATGCCCGGCACGTTGGTCGAGATCGGCCTGAACGGTCCGCG
>CAZPUJ010000768.1:0-30347 GCA_964589725.1 uncultured Planctomycetaceae bacterium | reverse complement strand
ACCAGAAGGGCCGCAAGGTCACCAAAGCCGAAATGCAATCCGTCAACATCACTCCAAGCCGATTCCACGGCGAATGGAACTACGTCATCACTCCTCGTACAACATAAACACTCCGAGCGATTATTTGCGCGCGGCTCCTTAGTTTTGAAGCCGCGGCCGCTTCCAAGACTTTGGAGAAAATCAATGTTCCAACTCAACCATCTCACTCGCAACTGCGAAGGCATGTCGCGTCGCGCATTGTTGCAGGTAGGCGGCCTGGGCCTGTTCGGCTTGTCGTTGCCGAAGCTGTTGAAGGCCGAGCAAGCTCAACCGGCGACAGCTCGTAAGGACACCAACTTCATTCTGCTTTGGACCAACGGAGGCTTAAGCAACATCGACACTCTGGACATGAAGCCGAATGCTCCGGTCGAGTATCGCGGCGAGTTCCAGCCGATCGCGACCAACCTGCCGGGCCTGTCGGTGTGCGAACACCTGCCGTTGATGAGCCAGCAGATGGACAAGGTCTGCCAGGTGCGGACCATCGTTCATCAGGGCAGCCAGCATTCCGAAGCGACTCACTGGATGTTGACCGGCTACCCGCAAGTGCCCGATGTCAACGCGGCTCCGGTCGGTTCAACGGTCTATCCGTGCTTCGGGTCGGTCGTGTCGAAGGAGTTGGGCTGGAAGAACGGAATGCCGCCGTACGTGCAATGCGCCGCGGGACCGATGATGTATTCCGGTGGCGGCTACCTGGGATCGGCCTTCAACCCGCTGATGGTTCGGCGCAGTCCGTTGGAGAAGGACTTTTCCGTCGAGGACGTGTCGATCCCCTCGCAGGTCGGGGCCGAGCGAACTCAGCGTCGTCGGCGAATACTCGATCGGCTCGACGCTTGGCAGCGACAGGTTGATAAGTCGGGCGGAGCGGTCGCCGACCGGAATGAGTTCTATCGTCAGGCGTATGACCTGATCACATCGCCGGTTGCCAAACAGGCATTCGATCTGAATGCCGAACCGGACGCATTGCGAGACCGCTACGGCCGCACGCGCGAAGGGCAAGCGACATTGCTCGCGCGGCGATTGGTCGAGTCGGGAGTTCGCTTTGTCTCCGTCGACTTCACTGGTTACGACACTCATGACAAGAACTTCATCCGTTTGAAAGACCCGTTGCTGCCGACGCTCGACCGTGCGTGGTCGGCGTTGCTCACCGACTTGTCAGAACGCGGCATGCTCTCCAACACGGTTGTGCTCTGTGCCGGCGAATTCGGAAGAACTCCCCGAGTCAACGGCGCGGCGGGCCGAGATCACTGGCCACTCGCCAACGCCATCGGCTTCAGCGGAGCGGGCGTTCGCATGGGCAGCATTGTCGGCCAAACCGATGCGAAGTGCGAGAACGTCGCCGGCCGAGCCAACACGACGCTCGACTACGCTGCCACTATCTTCCGCCTGATGGGGATCGATGACTCGAAGGAATACGTTTCCAATGACGGCCGCCCCATCCTGATGAACAACGGCGGCCGAGCCATCGAAGAAGTCTTCGCCTAAGTGCAATTAATCCTTCGGTACAACTCCAGAGTTAAACAGGACGCAATAGCCAAACTCGTGGGAGTTAAGTTTCCCTGAAGTCTCACGGTTTCAGCTACCGTCGGGCATCGAATTCGCCGACAACGAACATCCAAATGTGGCACAGTGGGGCGGCCTCTCTGGGACTTGGCCTGCGGCAATCGCCTGGACGAGGGACCTTCCCATGCTGTCACCAGCATGGCCTCGCCCAGGAGTGATCCCGCCCTCGAATTGCAGCGCGCCCGCGCGGTCATAAACCAACACCTGCCCGGATGTCTTCGCTCCGAATTGTTTGGCCAACACGCCGCCCCGATCGATGACAACCTGGAGGTCACGGTTCGCGACGGCCGTCTCCCACAAGTCCGACTGCGACCAATCGGCGGCGACCTCCGCCGGCTGAGCGAACACGACATGCAGATCGAGCTTGTCTCGTTCGCCGTGCGCCAGTCGAGCCAACTCGTACAGACTGGCTCTCGAGCATGGGCAGCGCGGATGAAGAAACATTATCACGGTCGGCTTCGAGGAATTCCTCGCCAGCGAAACTCCGCTGGGCCACTGCTGCGGAGGACTGGCCGGATAGCCCGGTTTCGAATCGTAATCCGCCACCAACAGCAACCCCGCCGTGGCGGCCATCAACCAAGCTGCCGAAAGGAGTGATATGACGATTCGCCCGCGAGATGTCATGGACGCACCTGTTCGCGATGTCGTGCCAGGATTTTGGCAAGCTCAAGTTTCTGCGGCAGAAGCTGAAAGAGCGCGGCAGCCCGCTCCCGGCCACAAGAACCACAGCAACAATCTATCAAAGGTCGACACGGCCATCACGCAACTTTGCTCGTCATCAAAATGACATCCGTAGAAATACGGATGTGGGGTTTCACAAGAAGTCGTAAACTTTCAACGACATGCTTGATACACTCCAACGTCAATCCGGACTTTCAGTCTGCTCACCTGGAGGTCACGACCGGAGACGGTCATGAAGATCTTGCTGGTCGAGGACAATCCGGTAGACCGGATGTTCGTCACGCAATCGCTGCGACAAGTCGACGGCTTCGAATACGAATTGGTTCTCCGCGAGTCGTTGGCGGAGGCTTTGGAACAGCTTGTCGAATCGCACTTCGATGTCATCTTGCTGGACCTGTGGCTGCCGGATTGCGAGGGCCTGGAGACCTGCCACCGTGTCGTCGCTGCGGCCCCCGATATCCCGGTCGTGGTGATGACGGCCACTGATGACCAAACACTGGCCAGCGAGTTGATCCGCAGCGGTGCGCAGGACTATCTGGTGAAAGGGGCTTTTCCCGCCTCGGCCATCGCTCGGGTGTTGAAGTACGCCACCGACCGACGTCACTTTCACCACGAACTGGCTCGGCGGGACAACCATTTCCAAGAGGTGTTGAGACGCGTGCCGGCGATCATTTGGACGACCAACCTTGCCTTGGAAATCACCAGCGCGCTGGGAGCCGGGTTGCAGCTCCTCAACCTTGATCCGCGGCAAATCGTGGGCAAGACGCTGGAGGAATACTTCCGCACCACCGGCGAAGCGGAAGGGACCATTCGAGCACATCAAAAGGCGCTCGAGGGACAGGCTGTCACCTTCGAAACCGAATGGTTGGAGCGAATCTTCGAAGTCAAAATCGATCCGCTGCACGACCCCCAACTGAGCGTTGCAGGGACGATCGGCGTGGCGCTGGATGTGACGGAACGGCGAAGCCTGGATCGCGAAATCCATTTCGCGCGTTTGGTTCAAGAGGCGCTCCTGCCAGCCGAGCAGCCACGTTTGGAGGGCTTCGAGATCTTTGGTGGGTCGAATCCGGCCAAGCAGACCTGCGGCGACTGGTTTGACTATTTGACGTTTCGCGACGGATCGTTGGGCCTCGTGGTGGGCGATGTCAGCGGCAAGGGATTCGGCCCCGCCATTCTGAGCGCGGCAATAGCGGCGTACTTAGAAGTGCTCTCTGCAATGCACTCCGACGTCCAAGAGATCTTGAACTTCTGCAATCGATTGGTTTGCAAACGGGGTATGGAGGGCCAGTTTGCCGTCCTCTCGCTGGCACGCCTGCAACCGGGCGTGCAAACCCTGAGCTTTGGTGGAGCCGGCGACGGTATGCTCATCGTCAGCCAGGCCGGACAGTTGAAGCATAAACTTGCCTCCAGCGGCCTTCCGTTCGGCCTGGGGAATAACAATGGTTACGAGGCTCCGACTCATGTCTCTCTGGAGCCGGGTGACGTCTTGCTGCTGCTGACCGACGGGTTCCGCGAGGCGTGGAATCCGAACGGTGACTTGTTCGGAGAGTCTCGCATCGTTGAAACAGTCGCTGCCAACTCACACGCCTCCGCCAGTGAGATCTTCAAAGCTCTGTGGCGAGCAGCTCGCAATTTCGCCGACGGCCATCGCCAGCAAGACGACATGACCGGCATCGTCGTTAAAGTGCTCGATGCGTGATTGTTCCAGATCGTTCATGGTTTCTTTCCTTCAACGCGCGCCGCCGTGCTTCGCGCGACCTGATCGAGATCGGCGAACTGGGCTGTGTCGCCCGCGGCTTTGACCAGATCGCAGATCAGGTCGATCGTCTTGAACTGCGGATCGACGACGCCCAGACAGGACGGATGCGCGAGGAAGTCGAACACGGCTTTGTGTTCGATGGTCCATGCGACCGCTCGTCGGACCGCTTCGAGGAACCACTCCAGCTTCCATTGGCCGGTGCGAAAGGCCCCGATGTCACTGATCGGGCTCATCGGAATTTCGATCAGGCCTGTCGGGTAGACGAAGGGCTGCGCTGGGGCCTGTGCTTGGACGATGCTGTCGTAGACGTCGGTTGTCGGCTCTTCTTTGGGCCGGGTGTTCGCGTGAGCGGGGTACAAGCTGCTGACCCAGTGAAAGCCGAGGTCCAACAGCATTTGCTGGATGTCCTCGCGACCGTTGAGGCCGGTGTTGAAACCGCCCGGCGTGCGGAATCCACGATTCTCGATGCCCACTCGCTGTTTCAGCGAGAGCGTCGTCAGGCGAATGTTTTCGCGAATGACTTCGGCGGGTGTGCGGCCTTCGATCAGCCACGGCGAACGCTGGAAACGAAATTGAAGGTCGGCTCCCTTCCGAGCCAGAATGTAGACGTGATCGTAGGTGTGGTTGCCAATCGGATGCCCGTCCTTCGCGATGCCTTCCAGCCAAGACACATCGGGTTGTTCCAGGACACGGCCGACGCAGAAGTAGTGAATCCGGCCTCCGCATTCCTTCACACGTTGTCCGGCCGTGACGGCATACTTCTTGGCCGCTTCATCGAGGTTGCCTTTCTCGAAGTCCCAGTGTGTGTCTTCCCACCGGGGAAAGTTGCGGCTCATCTCCAGATCGAGCGTGATCGCAATGCGGGCCTTGCCGGACTCAGCCGCATCGAGCGGTCGGAGACGCGAACCGAGTCCGGCGAATCCACCAAGACAGAGGCCAGTGGCGGATCGCAACCAATCGCGACGTGAAACCGAATCGATGTGTGTGGACATCGGGGACTCTTTTCTGTGCGAGGGCCGCCCTCGCTAACGCTTCGGGTTACTTGCGGCAGAACTTCCCTGTCCCTCTGCTGCGAGCCTGACCCAGGAGACCTGCGTCACGAGCTGATTGAGCGCTGCGAAGGAGATCGCGGCGTTGACGGCGAACCGCGGAGACTTGTTGGACGGGAACGTCGCCAGGGACGCATCGCCCACCAGGAACACGTTGAAGTCTTGCGACAGGTTCTCGTATCCGGCCGTCGTCTTGCAGAAGCACATGTCGGTCGCGTAGCCGGTCAACAGCACATGCCGCACGCCATTGTCCTTCAGGAATTTCTTGAGTGGTTCGTAGCCTTCCGAGTCGTAGATCACGATGTCGTCCGGTTCGACGTCGACATCCACGGTGACCGGAATCGGCAGATTCCAGAAGCCGCCGTTGTTGTACCTTGGTCCCGCATCGAGTCCGGGGAACTGTCGGAAATAATCGCGCACGGGAAGGTCGCGCGACAGCGACAACTCCGACGGCAGCGGCTCGCCTCGGTAAGTGAAGTTCTTCAGTTTGGCGGACAACTCGGCGGCTCCCGTTTTGCGCTCCGCGTCGGTGGGCGTGTGCGTGAATGATCGATACAGCTTGTGTCGAATCGGATCATGGCCGCCGGGCAGGCTGTACATCACAAAGGCGGCCTTTTCCCGCAGTGAGTTAATGAACGGTCGCACGATCTCGCGCGTGTGCCGGGCCGCGAGATGGTTCTTCTCTGTGGTACAGAAGTCTGCGACGCCGGCCGGCTCGGGCGTGTTCCATCCCTGCCCGTCATCAATGCCCCACGGATGGACCATGATGACGGCGGTCTGCGAAGCCTTCAGATGGTTGGGCATTTCGATGATGCCCCGCGCGTTGTACGAGAACCTCCAGGCACGCACCTGAAGATCGGCCGCGTCGTCCACGACCAGCGGCGGTGCCTCGAAGTGTGCTTGTTCGGTGATCGGCTCAAAGAACTCGGGATGGTCCGCGAGCAGCGGCTTGGGATTTTCAATTCGCTTGAGATTGTTCCGGTAAGGGCGTTTGTTGTCCGTCGCCTCCTGAGCCGACGAGGGGGTGGTTAGGGGAAATAGACAGCAGATCAGCACGACAATTCGGAGTTTTCTCGTCATTCTCATCATTCGCTCCGCTGCATGTAGGAGAAGAGATCACGCAGATCCTGGGGTGTGAGTTGTCGATAGAGATCAGCCGGCATCATCGAGATCGGCGACTCGTGAAGCTCGTCGATCTCGGCGACTGGAATCACGACGGGTTCGTTCTTCGCGTTGACCAGCGTCAGGCCGGTCTCGTTCCGTGAGGCAGGCAGTCCCGTGAGCACGCGCCCATCCTTCGTCTGGACAACAATGCTGACGAATTCCTTGCGAATGACGCTGTTGGGATCGACAAGGCTGATGAGCATGAAGTCGCGATCCCGGCGATTTGCGGATGTCAGTTCGGGACCGAGCTTCGTTCCCTCGCCGAACAGTGGATGACACGAGGCACAATGTTTCTTGAAGACCAAATGCCCCGACGCTGCGTTTCCCGGGGCCGCCCTCAGATCGTTGTTGAGTCTGCGGACCTCGGCCAGCTTTTCTTCGCGCGTTGAAGGTTCTAGGCGGCCCCAATGCTTGGCGACTTGCGCGTCGAGATCCGCATCCTCGAACAAGGCCACCCGCCGAATTTGTTCGAGCGGCGTAACTTTGGCTTCGATTTCACCGCGGTCAACGGCAGACAGCCATGCGTACGCGGACGCCTTGCGTCCCAGCAGGACGTCGCGAATCTGAGACTGAAGTGCGGCCGACTGCGATGACTGATGCAGTGCCATCAACCTCGAAATGATGCGCGGATCGTCAAATCGAGCGAGGATCCGCAACGCGGCGCTGCGGACCGCCTCGGGGTCATCGTTGAGAACCAGTTCCGGCGACGGCTCGATGAGCGCTGGATCGCTCGTTGGCCCGAGCATTTCGAGCAGCGTCACTCGCCGACCGGCCTCCACCGCACGGTCGAACGCCGCTCGGCGAACGGCGTCGAGTGGCTCACGCAACCGCAGGACAATCCCCAACTTCAACAAGCTGGAATCGGCCCGCCGAGCCTGCCACGCCGCCAAGACCACACGCGAGAACTCCTCAGCATTTGTGTCGTCGGCATCGTCATTTGTCGTCGCAGCTGCAGCCGACCTCTCCTGCCAACCTTGTAGAATGGGTCCCCAGAGCGAACCGCGTGCGGCATCGTCCGGAGCCGCTTTCAGCAACTGAACGACGGAGTCCAGTCCCGCCCGACTCCCTTCGGCGGCATAACGGCGAATCAACCGCGGGAGCAACGTTTCTCGCCCCAGCTTCGACTTCCAAAGCGTGAGACGCAGGAACCGACGAAGCACTTCGTCCCGACCATCGACGCTGTGTCGTTCGACAGCCCACCACCACAACAGCGGCAGTCGGGGATCGTCGTTGTCGATGTCGCGATTGATGTTGGCATTGATGATCGGCAGCGCCTGGTGCGCAGGCAGCCGTGCCGCCGTGCAGGCGAGTTGCTGCCGCACTTCCACCATCGGCTCATGCTCGGCGAATTTGTCGAGCCGATGAGCCATGTCGGGTGAGACAAGCTTGGAATCCCCGAGCAGCCGCACCGTCCATGCTCTCACGGCGGGATGAGGGCCACCGAGCAGTTGGCTCGCTAATTTCTCGTCGAACCGATCCAAAGCGTGCAGGGTCCACAACGCTTCGAGAGCCCTTGTCTCCGTCGGACTCTGAAGTGCAAACTCGCGCAACTTCGGTTCAACTGTGGCGATGAGCGAGCCGGATGCGGCAGGTGAACGTGCTTCCGAACCTTTCCAGCTCGCGGCAGCAGGGACTGCGGTCGCGCGTCGCCGGACCAACTCCTGACGTGCGTGCCGGACATGCCACTGGCTTGGAAGGTTGTGCAGCTCGATCAGTTGTTCCGCACCGAGATTGGCGAAGTCGATCGGCTCCGCCGGCTTCGTTCCCTTCGCCGCGATGCAATAGATGCGCCCGTTCGTCCGATCCCATTCGGCATCCGGATCGGGATGTGCCGTCCGTCCGTCGTACCAGTCGGACACATACACCGCGCCGTCCGGTCCCATCGTGACGTCGGTCGGAGCAAACCAGTCATCGTTCGCCACCAGAAGCTCGCCACCATGAGCGGTCTTCACCGTGGAACCGTGCCGCTCAATGTCGTGCCAGTAGACTCCGTGACCGAGCAGATCCCCCGCGACGTACTTGCCGCGAAACGCCGCTGGGAACGAGTCGCCTTGGTAGACGATTCCGCCCACCGTGACATGCCCGCCGCGAAAGTTCTTGTGCGGAGCGTGGTCGAAGAATCCGTAGCTGTGGCGATTGTGCAACTCGCCGTGCTTGGCGAACGACTTCACAAAGTACCCTCCCTGCAAGCCATGCAGGAGGACATGCCCGCCATAGTTCGTGCTGTAGAACAAGTCTCCCCTGCGATCGAAATCGAGGCCCCACGAATTCCCGCCCCCTTCGCAAAACAATTCGAAGGCGTGCGTCACCGGGTGGTATCGCCAGACTCCCTGCTGAAATTCGATCCCGCCAATGTTGGCCGTGACCGTGCTTCCCTGGCATCCATACAGCCAACCATCCGGTCCCCAAGTCAGCGAATTCGCCACGCTGTGGGCGTCCTCCATACCGAAGCCGGTCAACAGAACCTCGGGATCGCCATCCGGAACGTCGTTGCGATCCCGATCCGGATAGAAGAGCAGGTAGGGAACGTTGAGTACGAACACGCCGCCGTGCCCGAACGCCAAGCCCGTCGCCAGATTCAGCCCGTCGAGGAAGTCTCGGCCCCGATCCATGCGACCGTCGCCGTCGGTGTCTTCGAGGATCGTGATGCGGTCGGCACCTCGCGGCCCGCGCGGCGGCGGCTCGGGCACGCGGTCGTATTTCGTCCGCGAGTAGCGATCGACCTGCACCCGCTTCAACTCTGCGGGATTCGGGTACTGCAAATACTGAATGACCCACAACCGCCCACGGTCATCAAACTCGATGCAGACCGGCTGCCGAACCAGAGGCTCGCTCGCGACCAACCGCACTTCGAGTCCGTCGGCCACCCGCATCCGCTTCACCGCCACTTCCGGGGCGAGGCCCTGAGCCTGCATCTGAGATGTCGACACCGCGCTCCATCCGGTAACAAACAGAACGATCAAAAGTCTCATCAGGCGGCAGTGGGTCAGTTTGGGTGGCACGTCCTGAGTCATCGAAGGGCGTGGAACTGTCCTTGCGACTATCCACGCCCTTATCAGGGCGTGCCACCCGAAATTTTTCCGAATTAACCTACGACCCATCAGACGGCCCGTTCTCATCGTTCTTTTTTCCGCTCAGCGACTCAGGTCAAGATGTCGTGGATCACTTGGCCGTGATCGATTTCCAGACGTTTGCGGCCGGGGACTTCGAGGCGGCGGTTATCGAGGCCCAACAGGTGCAGCACGGTAGCGTGCAGGTCGGTGACATAATGGCCGTCGCCGAGAGCGTGATAACCGAGCTCATCGGTCGCTCCGTGAACGTAGCCCTTTTTCAAGCCAGCACCGGCCAACCAGATCGTGAAGCCGTTGGGATGATGATCGCGACCGTCCTTGCCGCCGGCTCGCAATTCCAAACCCGGTGTGCGGCCGAATTCGGTGCAGAACACGACGAGCGTGTCATCGAGCAGTCCACGTTGCTTGAGGTCTTGAATCAATCCCGCGACCGGCCGATCGACCGTCGCACACAGCCGCGTGTGATTGTCTTTCAGCTTCTGATGCGAGTCCCACACGCCGTACGGAGACGGAAAAACTTGCACGAACCGCACACCCCGCTCGACCAACCGCCGAGCAGCCAATAGTCGCTGGCCCGCGAGCTTAGTCGCATCAGTGTCGATGCCGTACAGTTTCGTCGTCGCTTCGGTCTCCTGTGCGAAATCAATCGCCTCGGGCACCGCTGCCTGCATCCGAAACGCCAGTTCGTAGGCGCGGATGCGAGCTTGCAGTTCTTGATCCTCCGGGTATTCGACCGCCGTGAGCGCGTTGAGTTTGTTGATCAGGTCGTACTCTTGGCGCTGCTCTTCGAGAGATTGGCCGGCTTGGCGTTGACCGAACGGCAGTGGATTCTTCGGGTCCAGTGCGAGCGGCACTCCGGCATGTTGCGGCCCCAGATACAGCGAGTCGATCGACAGCCGCGTGTCTGACCGCGTCGGTCCGCCGAGCACCGCGAATTTCGGCAGGTTTTCGTTGAGCGTGCCGAGTCCGTAATGTGCCCACGCGCCGAGGCTCGGCTGTTGTTCGTCGAGCCGATGCCGGCCGGTGTGAATCTGATTCTCGGCGGCATGATCGTTGTCGGTCGTCCACATGTTGCGGACGAAGCATAGCTCATCGACTTGCTGAGCAAGATGCGGCCACCAATCAGTGATCTCGATGCCGCTGTCGCCGTGTTTCCGCCAGCCGACCTGCATCGGATAGATCGTCGGGTACACGTCGCGAACGTTGATCTCTTCGGCCAGCACCGAGCGGAACCGTTTGTTGTGCAGCGGCGACTTGAGCGGATTCTCAAACGGCGTTTTGTCGAACGTCATCCCCGCGTATTGATTGAGCGCTGGCTTTGGATCGAACGTCTCGACATGGCTATAGCCTCCGGAGAGGAAGATCCAGATAACCGACTTTGCGCGAGGCACGAAGTGAGGGGGGGAGAGGGCGAGGGGGGGAGGCGGAAAAACCGCATCCGGATCAGCGGCTTTGGCGATGCCGTCTTCGGCCAGCATCGAGCCAATCGCTAAGCCGGTGAAGCCCATGCCCATGTCGGCGAGGAACGCACGACGCGAGGGTGCGTGGCAGGAGCCGTCGAGTTCCGTGTGGCTTCGAAATAGCATGAGTTCGTCCCTTGGAATGATCACGTCAGCGAATCGTGACGAAGTCGTTGTGATTGAGCAGTGCTCGCACCAAGCTGGATCGAGCTCGCAGCGAAGCGTTCGGAACCTGCGACTTCGTCAACGAGTCTCGCTGATTCTGCAAAGCTCCCAAACAAACGACCAATTCACGAGCCGTCGGCGCACGGGTCAAAATACGTTCAAAACACGCGACAACAAACTCTTTGTCTTCTTTCTCCTCCTCTCCCCCTCCCCCCCTCTCCCCCTCGTTCTTCGCGAGCGCAGAACTCACCTGATGTACGAGATCACTGTTGGTCAAAGCCAGCGCCTGCTGCGGGATGATGCTGCGCGAGCGGCGGTAGCATTCGAGTGCGTCGGGTGCGTCGAACAACTCGCCCATCGCGCTCTTGCCACCTTGTTCGGGGAAGACGCTGTAGTACAGGCTGCGGCGGAAGGTTGTCAGGGCTTCGCTGTTTTCGAATTCCTGGCCGCCAATCTTCGAATCGAGCTTTCCTGCCACAGCGAGCAGGCTGTCGCGCACGACCTCGGCCTCCATGCGGCCGGGATTCATCCGCCACAGAAGTTTGTTTTCGGGATCGCCTTCGTAGGATGGGATTCCATCCCGTCCGCTCGGCGCGTTTGGCGATGTTGTCGCAGCGGAAGCGGTCGGGATGGAATCCCAACCTACGGAAGACGCGCGCCGATACGCGGAGCTCGTCACGATCAGGCGGTGCAGGTGCTTCATGCTCCAGCCGGATTCCATCCACTCGACGGCCAGCCAATCGAGCAGTTCGGGATGCGTCGGCCTGGCACCGTTGTGGCCGAAGTCGAACACGCTGGCGACGAGCGGTGAGTGAAAATGCCGCGACCAAATGTGATTGACCCCTACGCGCGCGGTCAGTGGGTTTTGAGTGCTGGCGATCCAGTCGGCCAAGGCTCGACGGCGGCCGGTGCTGGTTTTGGGGTACGTCGGACTGAACGGCGAGTACGTTTTGGAGGCTGTGTCCGCGGCTGTGGTTCGCGCCTTGTCGAGGGCCGGTCGGGCGGCGGCGAGTTGTTTGTTCGCCGCGTCGATTTCCTTCGCGCGGTTGGCGTCCGTTGCCGGTATCACCTCGGCGATGGCCAGCGCGCGTTCGTTTTCGAGCACGTCGGCTTCGGCCTTTCGTAGAGCGGCGTCCCGTTCCAAACGACTCGCCTCGCGAGCGAGCGCGGGGACATCCGCTCCGGGCGTCTCGCCGTGCTTCGCGCGATCGGCAGCGAGGCGAGCTTCGAGGCTGGCCAGTTCCGCACGAGCGGCAATGTGTTTGGCTTCGGCGGCTCGCAGCGGCAGGTTGATCGCTTCGGCGGCGCGGCGAGCCGCTTGCCGTTTCTGCAACAGGTCGCGGAGCGATTCGTTGCCGGCGGTTGTCGAAACGACCGACGTTGCCGGAGCGACTCCGAACGACGAGTTTGCCCAGCCGTCGATGCCGGGCACGTCACGGCCTTCGTTGTATGTCGGCGGCTCGAAGTCGAACGAGGCCAGCCGCGCGGGGAAATCATCTGCAACCGCAGGAGCCGTCAGCGTCACGTCGTCGAGCAGCACGACACTGCCGGTTCGCGCGTCGAACGAGATGCCTTTCGTCACATCGCCGACGGGGTTCCAACCGTTGAGCGCCACAGGCACTCGATCCACCAGCAGCTTGTCATCGGTCAGCGAACGAACGGACAGCAAACAGCGATCGGCCTTCGTCTCCAGCACGAGCGACACTTGAAATCGCCGCTGCCCGGCGGCGAAGTCGTATCGCCCGGTTTCAAACTCGGTGAACGTGCCTGGCTGATACGAGACGATGCGGCCTTTTTCAAACGCGACGTATCCGGCAGTCAGCCCTTTCACGACATCCTTCGCGAATTGGAAATTGACGTGGGCGTCATTGAGGATCAGCCATTGAAAACTGAGCGTCGCGCCGTCATCGAGCGCTTTGAGCTGCTGCAATCCGTTCTGGATGATACGTCTCCCGAGGGTTGCGTCGAACAGCAACGACTGCCGGCCCGCGAGCGCTCCAGGACGTCCGGCTTGCTCGGCTTCGCGAACGGCGGCGGCGAACGCCGTCTCGGCTTGCATAAGCTGATCTCGCACCGCTGGTGGAGCTTCGTTCTGCGACTGCTTCGCGGCGGCTAATTCTGTCTGAGATTGCGCGACCGCCGTGCGAGCTTCGGTCAACAGGGCCTCGTGAAGGTTCGGTCGCAATCCCGGATACCACGTTCGCGGAGGCAGTGCGATCGGTTCGATCTTCACAGGTGATTCACTGAGAAACGCCGGTACTCCGGGAGGCATCGAGCCGCGGTCCTTCATGCGGTTGCGTTCGTCGCCACCGGTGTAGAACCACGTCGGGGCATCGGGTGTTTTGTCGAAGATGCGTACCGCGCCAAGCCGCTGAATTTTTCGCAGCTTGCCGTAACTGTATTCCTCGAACGGGCCAGGATCGGCTTCGCCCGGCACGCGATCTTGACGAACGCTGATCGGCTCGAAGAACGCTCGCAGCCGAAAATAATCGTCCTGCGAGATTGGGTCGTACTTGTGATCGTGGCAGTGAGCACAATTGAACGTCAGGCCGAGAAACGCCTTTCCGGTGTGCTCGACGGTGCTCCGCATCGAGTCGTTTGGATTGAGCGCGTACCAGTTGCGAATCAGATAGCCAGTCGCGACGACCGCGTTGTCGTCTTCGGGGCAGACTTCGTCGGCGGCGAGCATCTCGCGAACCATCCGGTCGTAGCCGTGATCCGCGTTGAGCGACCGCACGATCCAATCTCGCCAGCGCCAAATCTGAGGAGCACTGTTCCAGACATCGGGCACATGCCGGCGACCGTACCAATCGCTGTACCGCCAGATGTCCATCCAATGCCGAGCCCATCGCTCACCGTGACGAGGATCGCGCAGCAAGCGATCGACGACCGCTTCATAGGCGGAAGGCGACTCGTCCGCGAGGAACGCCTGCAACTCTTCACGAGTCGGCGGCAGCCCGATCAGGTCGAGATAAACGCGCCGCAACAAGACGGGCTTCTCGGCCGGCAGTCTCGGAGTCAGACCGCGCTCGTCGAGCTTTGCCGATACGAACGCATCAATCGCGTTTCGGATTTCGGATTTCGGATTTCGAGTTTCAGACACCGCCGGCCGCACGGGCTTCTTGAACGCCCAGTGCTCGCGTGGGTCCGGTTCCGGCTGCTCGTTGTCCGGCGATGTGGCTCCCTGGGAAATCCACGATTTCAGAGCCTCGATTTGAGCTGCGGTGAGCGGTTCACCTTCCGGCGGCATGCGCTGGGACGCATCCTTCGCGGACACCTTATCGAGCAGCAAACTCTTTTCCGCCTGCCCCGGCATGACCGCCGCGCCGCTGTCGCCTCCCTGCCGAATCATGCGTCCTGTATCCAGCCGCAGTCGGGCTTCTTGTTTGAGGGCTCCGTGGCAGGCATAACACCGCGTCTTCAAGATGGGCTTGATGTCGTGCAGGTAATCCACCGGGGTTTGAGCAAACACCACAGTCGCAGTGTTCAACGTGACGGCCAGTGCGACAGCAAGTTTCATGGGCGAGATCATTTGTTTGTGATACTCGTGGCTTTGGCCGTTACTTTACTGCTGGGTACGGAAGATAAGTTTAACACAACCCGATTGGAAATCAGCCTTTCCGTTCTACTGAATCATCACCCCTTCAAGATTTTCGATGAACCCGCATTCCCCCCGCTCGCGTTTTCTAGTTATAAGCGCCGCAATCCTGCCTTGCGCCCGCCCGCCATTCACCATCTCCGCATTTCTTCTTCTCTGCATCTCTTCGATTCGTCATTTCTCATCGAACATTGGTATTCCGCTATGAAGACGGACGGAACTGTCGTGTGCTCACGATCCCATTGTTGTTTGGTGAGTTGTCTCTGTTTTTGGCTTATTCGGATCGCGTCCAATTCAAGGCGATTCGTGCTGAGCGGGTGTCTCCTTGTTTTGTGCGCCGGGCTGACACAGCCAGCGACAACGGTCCTTGCGAAGGACGTTGATGATCTCTTTGACGAGATGAGTTCGCGCCCATCGGGATCTTCGGCTCAGTCGGAATCTGATCTGGCAAAGGCCTCGAATGCCGACAACGGCCTTCAATGGCGAGGGCAAATTGGGCATCTGGCATTTCCGACGTTTGGCCGCGATGAGTCAATCACGCACATCGAAATGCTGCCAGTCGTCCTGTTCGATGATTCCGCGCTTTTCACCGACTTTCGCTTGTTTGTGGACAACAACGGGCAGGTTGGCGGCAATTTAGGATTTGGGTATCGACAATATGTTTCCGGGATCGATCAAGTGCTCGGAGCCAGCTTGTGGTACGACGCGGACAACTCGTTGGGCGAGCTGTTTCAGCAGGGCGGATTGAGCCTGGAAGCGTTGGGCGATGATTGGGACTTACGCAGCAATCTGTATTTGCCGTTCACGACTAGTAATCAAACGTTTTCGGTGACACGGGCAAACTCGCGGTTTTCGGGCAATCAGATTTTGTTCGATCAGATTCACCATGTTGGTCAGGCGATGCGGGGGGTGGACGTCGAGTTCGGCGTTCAATTGCCGACCGACTTCGCCCGGGATCATGAACTGCGGATATACGCCGGCGCATATCATTTCCAGGGTGACTCCGCTCCGGACATCGACGGTTATCGGGCGCGGCTGCAAGGAGACATCACCGACAACATTTCGGCTCAAGTCGAGTACACGCGGGATGACACGTTTGGCTCGAACGTCATCGTCGGCGGGTCGATCACTCTGCCGGGAAGTCTGCGCGGCATTCGAGCGGCGTCAGATTCCAGCCGCCGCCATCTGCAGCGATTCACTCAACGCAACTACAACGTGATCGTATCGCGGAGCCAAACGGTGACATCGGACATCGTGGCGATGAACGCGGCGACCGGAAATGCATTCTCGGTGCAGCATGTGTCGAGTTCCGGAATGGCCGGACCGTCCGGGACCGGGACCGCGACCAATCCGTTTGCGTCGGTGGCGGAGGCCCAGACGTTCAATCCCGATTTGCTGTTCGTCCACGCGGGGTCGGTTCTCAACGAGGACATTGTGCTCCAGGATGGCCAATCGCTGTTGGGCGAAGGGATTTCGCACACGATCCAAGCGGCTGGTTACGGAACGATCGTGCTGCCGACGGCGACCGCCGGCACGGCGTTGCCGGTGCTGCAATCGGTCGCAGACGATGCGATCAAATTGGCCTCGAACAATCGCGTCGCGGGATTCACGATAGACAATCCGATTCGCCACGGTGTCTTCGGCACTGGCATCGCGAATGCCACGCTCAGCGATCTGACTATTCGAGGCGCTGGTCAAGACAATCTCTTCTTGCAGAACGTCACTGGCACGATGAGCCTGACCAATGTCACGCTCGGCGACGCGACGGGAGCCTCGCTGCACATCGACGGGGCAGACGCCAATCTCGCGATGACCGGCTCGATCGCGAATACGATCGGCCGCACGGTGGAGATCGAGAATCTCGCGGCGGACAAACTCGTTAATTTGACAAGCACCACGATTCAAGACAGCGGCGCGGGATTGCTGTTCGCCAACAACGACGGAGATGTGCTGCTCAACAACGTGACGGTCCTGAGCAGCACAGGAACCGGAATCGAGATTAGCGGCGGCGAAGGCGATCTGCGATTCGCCGGAACAACAGCGATCAACGCGGCGAATGGGCCGGCGATTCGCGTGCAAGACGCGGAAGGGACGGTGCTGTTCGACAAGGTCAATGTCACCACCAACGGTCAGACTGGCCTGTTTGTTCGCAATGCGACGTCCTTCTTGATTGGCAACGGTGACATCAACACCTCGAACGGCGGAGCGATCGCGGACATCGAAGGCTCGGCGACCGACATTCGACTTCGCAGCATCTTCGCCAACGGTGGCGCGTTTGGCGTGCGGATCGTCGATTCGACCGGCTCGTTCGGCGTCTATGGCAACACCAGTCCGGGGACTGGCGGCTTGATTCAGAACACGACGGTCGCCGTGCAACTCCAGAACGCCGGGACTGCATTATTCCAGTTGGTTGACTTCGATGCCAATCAGACCGTCGTGTCCGATGTCGGCAGCAGCCACGTCGCCTTCAATGCGCTGCGAGTCACCAACACGCCCAGTTCGGCAGGGACGGCGATCTTCTCGTTGCGAAATACAAAGATGCTGGAACTGGCGAGCTCGACATTCTCGGACAACGACCTGCGGTTGCTCGACGCCTCGTTCGATACGGTCAACAGCTACGTGTACGCCGTCAACGGCAACACGCTGACTTCGGATGTCGGCGACCTATTCCGAATCGCATCGCTGGCGGGAGCGGAAGGCTCCACGCTGACGCTGCAAGCGAGCAACAATGTCATCACGCTAAACCCGATCGGTGCGAAGGCGTTCGACGTGAATTGGAACGGGACGCTCTTCAGCACGCTGAGCGGCAACAGCATCCACGGAGTTGGCGGTTCGAATGTCGGTCTGCTGGTCAACAACTCGTCCACGACCGCGCTGACCACTGTGACTGCGGCGAACAACACCTTCTCGTTTGACGGCGGCAACGACACCGCCGTGAACGTGCTGACGGCCGGTGCCGGAACGCTTTCCGTCGCGTCGAACTCGTTCGACTTCAACGGCGCGAACGGGACAGCAATGTCCTTCACGCTGCTGAAGGCTTCGGATGTCGTGATTACCTCAAACTTGCTGAACGACGATGGCTCCGGAGCGACGGCCGTGTTGTTCAACTCGATGGCCAATCTCTCGCGAGTGCAACTTGACAACAACCTGTTCAAGTTCAATTCATCGAGCGTGGCGTTGGACCGAGGCGTGATCCTTTCCAACATCGAAACCGGTGGCAGCGTGACTCTGTTCGGCACCGTAAACAACACAATCTCTGGGGCGACGACGCCATACTTCATCCCAGCCGGCATGACCACCGGCGGCTTCTTCGTCAACGGATCTATCGTGCCCTAGGGAGATGAAACCTGGGGGTGCGCGTCAGCAGTATTCAGTCCTCACTCTTGATTTCCTGGACAATTCTGGCGATTCTCGTCGCCTTCCATTGGTCACCGTTTCCCGACCCAGCCGTGCTCGGTCGCGCGCGGCTGACTTCAAATGTTGGGCGGAGCAACACCGCATCCCGTTATTTGCAATTTCAATGTCACCGGAACAAGGTATGACCACTCAAACACCATCATCCACGCCAGTACCGTCCGACAGCGCATGCAAAAGTTCCGCATGCAAAGGTCGAATCCATGTTGCAAAGGCGATCATTGAAATCGCCGCGATTGTTGTCGGAGGTTGGTGGGCGTATCACCAGTTTACGGTGGAAGAACCACTTGCCCACAACCTCGTGTTGGCCGCCGCCGCAACTCCAATTAAAACAGGAACGGAAGAAACTGCGATTCTCGTTGACGTCACAATGCGGAACACCGGCAAGGTGAAGATCGCTGCTGGCGTTCAGCCTGAAGGCGAGGGATGCGAGTTGTCAATCATTAGGTACAAGGACTTGCAGGATCATCCGACGGATGCGGAGACGCCCTCGAAACCAATTGTTGACTGGGACTTGCAAATGGGCGACGCTAAAGTAGTTATCGGCAAATACAATTTACTCCGATACTATCCGAATTATGTCATAAACCCAGGGGTTGAATATCACGAGCGCGTCGTCGTACCAGTCACGCCGGGATACTTGTATGGGATTCGAGCCCGCTTTTTTGCGGACAACTGGAGCAATGTCGATTTTCGATATGTCAATGTGGAGAAAAAATAATACCGCTCGTAACATCCCCAGGAATAACGGGTTCTGTTGGTGCCGGGACACAGGCACAACCACCTGTTGAAGTGTTTGACCGACCGAAAGTGACTCATGTCGGTGCCAATTTCGGAGATCAATAGCAAGGCCGCGTGCGGGCCGATACCGTTGATCGTCGTCAGGCGCCCAGTTCAGGTGCGCGTTGCCGATCTTGTTACCTCTGCCGGTCATCGACCTTGGCGTGCTGGATCAAGAACAGTTCCACATGACTCGCTTGCGAGCCTTCACGCATCGCCGCTTTACCTGGAAACGCCGCTTCCTCACCCGGAGGCCATGATGAGTCTCAGATCGACGCGATAGATTTCTTGCTCGTGATCGAGGCAGACTTGTTGCAGATCATGAAGCAGCCGTGCGTTCGCGTTCCAAAAACCGCGTCGAGCACCCGCCACCTGCGAGCAAACGTTCGCACATGGCCAACCACGGACTGGTGATGTCGAGCTCGTTCTGCAACACCCGCCGCACCACTCGCGGCTGTACGAAGAACGCCGCCGGCTCGCTCTCGCGAAACAGCCGCTCGACCTCCAGCTCCATCTGCAAAGCGGGAGGTATTTCCACGACGGGCGTCTGAGGGCCAGAAGATTGGATCTCCGTCACGTCGTCCATTGCATGCAGTCAAGAGGCTCGTCGCAGCGGAGCCGAGGCTACCGACAGACGCTGCCAGTTTCCAGCAAGTTCGCGAGTTCGAAGGGCCGCCTTTTTGCCCCGTTCACGGGGCATCCGCGCAGCAAATAGGCCCGCCGTTTACGGCGGGTCGAGCAAATCGGCTTGTGGTTGAGAGTCCCGTTCACGGGACTTTGGGATTGCTGGCTTCAGCCGTTGTGCGGCGTCTGCTGGGCTGAAGCCAGTTTGGCGAGAAACCCCGTGAACGGGGCTCATGAGATGTGTCGATACCCCTGGAAGTGGGCGGCGAGGGAGAAATCTTTGCGCCGCACGAAGATTTCAAACGATTGTATTACAGGTGAAACACGGATTTGCGATCACTTCCCAACGGAGCGCAACGTCCGTCGCCGCTCGGTTCTCGTTCGCGTCGTTTTGTTCCATCCGTGTTCCATCCGTGGCCAGAATCTCATGGGTTGCGGCCGCCAGCCCGCGCCCAGCAATGTTCCGCTTGAGGCATTCGAGTGGATGGCTTGTCACATCGTTAACGGCGACAGCATCGTTTACTTTGTAGCGACGGCCTTTCCAGGCCGTCGTTGGAACACCAACGGCCTGGAAAGGCCGTCGCTACGGTTTGGATGCGGCTTCTCTGCGCTACCATGTTGCTCGGCATCCGGCAGTCGCACTACGGATGTCGAAGACTTCGGCGACAGCTGGCGACGGAATTGCCAACTAGGCGAAAGTCCTGGCCGCGACACTTGAGATTCCAGAACCGCGTGGGAAGATGACACGCAGTCCGTCTGCTCGTTTTCCGCTGATGTCAATCGCAGGTGTTGTCAGGAAGAAGAGCCGCGCCCCCATTTCTCGTCTGGAAGCCCGGAAGGACAACACGACACAATTCCTCTCTCCTCGCCCAAGAAGTACGCCCATCTTACCAAAATGGAGGCAGAGATCGTTCCCACTTAGACTCTTTCGGCTGACTCGCGGCATCCGCCGCCGGCAACAGATTCGTGACCTTGAAATCGAGACCATCGAGTCGGGAACGATTCGATGGTCGCGTCACGCGATGGTCGAACTGGTGGCGAACCCGGAGACCTGATATACGTGTCGGACCATCGCTGGTGGCTGGGGGGGGGACTGCGTTCGGTCCACGTTCGTGCGGGCGAACCTCATGATCCAGCCGACGCAGTTATTCTCAGTCCTTCGCCATCGCGATCCATTTCGCGAGGTCGCTCGAATGAAACTGCACCTTGCGCTTTCCACCGAAAACGAAGCCACGTTACCGAAACAGGCCGCCGCCGCGGGCCAGGACGTAGAAACATTTGTTCTGGACTCCGTTCGCGCAGAATTAGCGGGAAACGTGCGGAGTAAAGTGTACATCAAGGTGGTTGGCGGACTTGTCGCGTTGTTCCTAGTAAGTGGGATAGCGGCACGGATCATCCAGCGCAAGATCGATTCAGCGAGCGTACGCAAAAGCGAGTCACAATATTTGGTGAGATCCTTTGAGGGCCTTTTATACGAAGGCAAGATTGCCTTCGACAGCGTGGCCGTCACTCCCGACGGCAGGTCGATCGCAGCAGGCGGTTACGGCCGCGTGATACTCTGGAATGCGGACACTGGACAGGAGATTCGCACACTACAACCCGAGGGGTCAAATGACTTGCAAAGCGGCGTGTGGCATATCAATAGTCTGGCCTTCCGTCCCGATGGCTCGCAGATCGCGGCCGCGGGAGACAAATTCACGGTCTACGTATGGGAAACGACGACCGGTTTGCAAGTGCGCGCTCTGTCCGGCGAGACTCATCGTGTGGCGTATAGCCCTGACGGAATACGACTAGCCACCGGTGTTGGACAAATCGGCGTACAAATCTGGGATGCCACAAACGGCGAGAAGCTACAAACCTTGATTGGACCGCCTGACATCAGCGGCTTGGTGTTCAGTCCGGATGGCAAGCACATTGCATCGGCGGATTCCAACGTGTTGACTGGCACGGTAAAGCTTTGGGAAGTATCGAGCGGCAAGGAAGTGCGGACTTTTGAAGGGCACGCTTGTCCGGTCAACTGGATCACATTCAGCCCGGATGGACAACGACTGGCGGCGGCAACGGGATATACGTTTTCGAGCTCCCCAGACTCCAACGAGATTACGATCTGGAACACCGCGGCTGGAGAGAAAACGCTGCAACTCCGCGGACACAAAGATCCTGTCACCTGTGTGGCTTTTGCCCCCCATGGCAACCTCTTGGCATCGAGCGGTGGCGGGACCATCAAACTCTGGGACATGTCCAGCGGACGCGAAGTCAAGACGATTCGCAGTCATAGCTTTATCACTGGAATCGCATTCAGCCCAGACGGAGGTCGCTTAGTGGCATCCGGAAATACGGGAGTCAATCTCTGGGACCCTGCCCGTTGATTGTTTTACAGTCGGACATATTCACTTGATTGTCAGCCAGATGCTGCGAGAATCCCCAAACCGCGAAATGGCTCATTGCTGGCCGTGTGTGGATGTGAATATTTAGCTCTAGGAGGTCACGGGGATGGATCTAAATCTTTCGTTCAGCGGGCAGGACGAATCCCGATTACAGAAACAGGCGACCGCCGCCGGCCAGGACGTAGAGGCATTTGTCCTACACGTGGTTGAAGAGAAGTTAGCCGGGAGGGTGCCCAACTCCCTAAGTCGCGGAATGATCGGCGCAATGTCAGCGACAACTTCACTGTCTCGCTGGCCGCCGGTGCCCAACTCCCTAGGAATGATCGGCGCATTCGTGGGCTTTGTAATTGGCTTTGTAGTGACGATCGGGCTGGTGATAGTAAATAACTTCTTCTTACTCGGCCTCGGGCCCGCGTTTGTATATTTTTTTGGGAAAAGTCCAATCCCTGATTCCGTCGCTCTCTGTATCAGCCATGTCGGGTCTATTGCTGGGGCTGCCGTCGGCGCCGCGCTGGCGTACCGAAGCCGCAAAGGCCTCCGCCTACTATTTGGGTTTTTCGTTGGCCTATTGGCCGGACCGTCCCTTGGCGTCGCACTCGCCCTCTTATTTCATGGGTTGCAGGGGGGGGCCTCAAGTGCACTCCCTTGGCGTTGTCCCACACTTCGGCTTGATCGGCGGGGTCATTGGCCCAGTCATAGGTACATGGGTTGCGAATAGACGGTCGCGCAGGTAACCAGTAACAGGGGGCGCCGCCGCAACCCGGCAGGGTGACAAACATGTCGCTAAACACAGAAAAACTACTCAAAGGTCTTCTTTGGTGGCTGGTCATCTTTCACGCCGGCATAGGATTGTTAGGAATCTTCGCAAAACAAACAGCAGTGTTTCTTGCAGAACAATTCTTTAACTTCAAACTAGAGCTTACTCCTCAAATGTATTGGGTCATCAATCCGTTCGCAGCGTACCTTCTCGCGTTCGCAGGGTTCATGGCAATCGCAGCCACCAACCCAAAGCAACACAAAAGTGTGATCTACGTTGGAGCAGGAGTTCTGGCTCTGAGGGCCTTTCAGCGTGTTTTTTTCCTCATCACGGCTTCTGACGATCTCGTCGCAAACGCCTCAATGTTTGCCATTGTCCTGACGATCGTAGTAGTCTCAATCATCACCTTGGCACTTGTCTTGCTCACAAGGAAATTGGAGTGAGACAGGCGCTTCGCATCTGCGGCCGCCGCTGACAACAACTTTGAGGAGAGAACGACTGAAAGCAAGTCATCGCAAGCAAAGCTTGCTTGAAACAGGGGCCGACCATGACTTCTCGACCGCCGGGGCCCAACGATCATCTATTCGGCTTGCGCACGATGTCACGGATGAAGGCCGACATGCTCGGTAGTCGCTTAGACCTACAGCGAGAATACGGCGACTCTGTGTCTTTTGCGCTGGGGCCATACCGCCTATTCGTGTTCTTTCATCCTGACCAAGTGCGAGAAGTGTTGGTGGCACACGCCAAATCACTGTTCCGCATGCCGCGAGTGACGAAGACGTTTGCCCAGTGGAACGGGAGCAGCGTTCTGATCGCAGAGGGAGAACAATGGATCCGCCAGCGCAGGCTCGTGCAGCCGGCTTTCCAACCCTCTCGCATGGAAAACTATGCTCGGGCGATGGTCGCCAGCGCACGTCGGCTCGTTGAATCGTGGCGCGGGGCGATTGAACGAGAGGGCTATATTGACGTGGATATCGACGAGACGATGACGAGTCTGACACTGTCGATCATCTGCAAGACGATGTTCGATAGCGAGATCGGCGACACTTCAGCGGTGATCGCCGAAGCGGTTTCCGTCTTGTCGGAGATCGCATTCCACGAAATGCAAGCGCCGTTGCGCTTGCCGCGCTGGATACCGACCGCGCGGAATCGCCGCAAACGGTGGGCGATGAACGTCCTGGACCGCATCGTGTGGCAATTTGTTCGCGAACGTCGAAAGGACGGCCGCGATCATGGAGACCTGCTGTCGATGTTGCTGGCTGCCAGGGATGAGGAGTTGGGGGGAATGCGTATGAATGACAGTCAGATTCGCAATGAGGCTATGACACTCATGCTGACCGGCCACGACACAACGGCGGCAGCCCTGGTTTGGATATGGTACAACATCGCCCGCTTTCCAGAAGTGGCTCGCCGCTGTCATGAAGAGGTCGATTCCGTGGTCGGCACTCGCGAGCCGGTCGCGAGCGACGTGGATGAGTTGCATTACTTGGTCGCGACGATCAAAGAAACGCTCCGCCTCTATCCGCCGGTTATCGGCGTCTTTCCGAGACAGGCAACGGCAGACCTCGTGATCGGCGGATATGATGTGCCCAGAAAAAGCCTGGTCGCTCTTTCGTCATTTGTCACCCAGCGTGATCCACGATGGTTCCCAGAGCCTGAGTGCTTCGACGCGCAGCGATTCCTTTCCCCTCGCATTGACGAGATTCCCAGCGGCGCCTATTTCCCGTTTGGTGCCGGACCTCGCAGTTGTATCGGGCAATCGTTCGCGATGAACGAGCTGGTGCTGATCGCCGCTTCCATGTTGCAATCATGTCAAGTAACGCCCATTCCAGGAGCGGACGATCCCATCAGGCAAGTCAAGATGACGCTTCGCCCAAAGAACAGACTTATGCTTCGCTGGAAACGGCGGGACGCATAGACGAAGGATTCGTCAAGGAAGTCGCAGAATCACTTTCCGCCTGAAACGTCCCTGACCACAATACGATGGAAAGGTGCTCAAAACCATCTAGTCGAGGTTTGCAGGTAGATGGGATGTTGCCACCAGAATGAGCTTTTCAACGGGCTGATACTCAGATGCAACATCGAAGAGACCCCGTGGTGTTGATCCTCGGAACCATGGGTTCCAAGCTTGTCTATACTGGCCCGAGACGCGCCCAGGCCTGGGTGCCAAACCATCCGCTAAGTGCCTATGCGGATCTGAACTATCTTCAGTGCGACGAAGACGGCGTCCCCAAATTCCAGCTCGAGGTAGCGGGGTGTCTTGACAAACGACCGCTGGATTTCGTCGGACCTCTAAGAAAGAGGTTGGCCCAAGACGGCCTTTCGGTTTTGCCCTTTCCCTATGACTGGAGGCAGAGTCTTTTCGTATCGACTAAGAGTTTTGCACAATGGATCGAGGCACAGAGTCTCGATCGATTCAACATCGTCGGTGTTTCGACCGGAGGATTGATTGCGACACAATATGCCCGCATGGGCTTCGGGCGCAAGATTCGGAAGTTTATCTCGATCGGAACGCCGTTTCTTGGCATGCCGCGTGCCCTAGCTAACCTACATACAGGCGCGGTTCTTAACCTCGTGGCTGACTTCTTCTTGGCACGCAAGGTCCGGTCTCTGATCCGAAACTTTCCTTCCACTTATGAAGTACTTCCCTCCGCAGATTACTTCAACGTCGCAGAAGATCATTATGTCCAAGAAGGGGACCGTCCGCTCACGTCTCACTCTGAGACGTGTTCTTTCCTGGAGTCCCAAACCCAGATCTCCAGCCATTTGCTACATTCCGGTCGTGAGTTCCTGCTCCAACTCGCTGCGACGACAGTCCTTCGGAACGTGGACACGTCATATATCGTCAGCGTCGGGCTGCCAACACCCGCGAAGATACATTACCACATGTCAGGACAAATCCGGGTGAGCAAAGAGTCCAGCGGTGACGGATCGGTAACCGCGCTTAGCCAGACGATTGGAGGGCAGCAAGAGCTTCTTCATCCCGGAAAGACATATACATTTCACTGCCGGCATCGAACCATGCACCTAAACCCCTCAGTCATGGAGCAGATCGCCAAGATACTGAATGAACCACGAACTCTAGTTCCCGGAACCTCAACTCCTCGGATTTCGGAAGCCTCCTGATGCGCAAATATACCGACATGTTTAGGTCCGCTGGAATATTCCGTCGTATGATAAATATATGGCCTCCGCTTTGTGGACAGGGAATTCGAGTCACTTATATTGCGCCTGACTTTACTGAAATCCGAACGCGGCTGGCCTTCAGATGGTACAACCGCAATAACCTCGGCACACAGTTCGGCGGGGCGCTCTTTTCCATGACCGACCCATTCTACTCGATCATGCTTCTTAAAATTCTCGGTGAGGAATACATTGTATGGGATGAGGCGGCATCGATCATTTTCCTGCGTCCTGCACGAGAGCCAGTCGAGGCGTCTTTTATCCTCACCTCCGAGGTCTTGGACACCGTCCGTAGGCAGACGCAAGATGGGGAGGGTTACTCAATTGAACTTCCAGTGGTGATCAACGGACTTAGCCGGGATCGGATCGCCAGCGTCACACGTAAACTTCACATTCGACGAAAAGCTGCCGTCACTGCCTCGTAGCCTGTGGCCTGCTCATCATTCCGAGCTCTGCCTCGAATCTCGGCGAAAAAAGCAGGATACTCCGGATCCATGGTTCCCATCAGTCGATCCCAGAAGTTGAAGAACAATCCGTAATTGTAGTTGCTATGACGGTGGTGAAGGTAATGATAAGTTGCGCAACTGCAGAACTTGGTCATCGGTGACGTCGCGAAGTTCTTTGGAAACAGCTCGTAACCCGAATGGCCAATAATGTTCAGTGCAAAAGACAGGAACGCAAGAGCCATCAGCGTGTATGGGTGCGTCGGGACTGTCATCAGCAGAAGAGGACGGAATAGCAATTCAATGAAGCCCTCGACTGGATGGACAGAAAACGCGCTCCAGGGTGAAACGTTGTGAAACTGGTGATGGATCTGATGATGGGAGGCGCGCCAAAACAGCCTGCGGTGCATGAGATAGTGCACCCCGAAAAAATAGGTGTCCTGGGCCAGGAGAACGGTTGGAATAATGAGTAATCCATAAAGCGTCCCATATTCATGCCATTCAAAGTACAGTTTCAGATACCCCAGCTCGTACAGAATATACGTGAAGATTGCGAGGATCGCGTAGTTCACGTTGTTGAGAAGTGCCCAGGTCATTTCTGACCTGATCGCTTCTGCCGGGACGAGATCAGGATTGATCTTGTACTTTCGAAACTTCCGATCAAAGAGCTTGCAGACAATGGCATAGTATGTGCCAGTCATCAGGAGATAGCGGAGGCAAGTCGCGACGAGTGCCACCAGTCCGACCAGACCATAAAACATCACTGAATCCCACATCGTCCTTCCTCCCAGAGGTTCACAGACCGACACCTACCTCTAAACTGTGAAATCGGCCTCATCATCTTCAAACAGCGCATATCCTTTGAATTGGATCGTGCACAACGTCCGGTGCTGCGGCGCAAAGACCTGTCCTTTAACTAAATAAAGAGGGTGCAATTCGCGGATCGCGTTCAACTCCGCCGAGAGTGTTTCTCCTTCACAAGGCAGAATCTGTGACAAGAGATCGAAGCGATCGATTGCGGCCAACTGTGCCACTTTCAACCGCCGCTGTTGCTGGACCGCTTGGACCGCCATGATAAACCCATAGGACTGTGCCAAAAACTCCACCAAGGCTCCAACGTGCACTCGGCCTCGATCCTGCATGAGTTTGTGCTTAACCGTAACCTCCGTACTCCCTCGCTGCTCGGAGACATGTATGATGCGGTCGACCCACACCATGGGCTTGCGATGCGGCAAGAAGTCTTCCAGGTCTTCGGTTCTCAGTGGAAACTTCATTCGAAAAGCCCGGATATTGTTGAAGTTATCGGGATGTCATCTTTTTTGGGCGAGTTGGCTGGCACTCATTGGAGAAACGGGTTCGATGGTCGGCCGAGCCATCGCGTCAACCAGATCATCGAGACTGTTTGACGAACTCGAGCATCGGCATTAGAAGCTGAACCTTCTCGGCAAGTGAGACTGTTGTCACTAGCAGCCTGTGATGGAATTGTTCGAACATCACCTATCGAAACTCTTACACGTAACTCGCCAAACCGGCGACTCGCTTGATCTCTCGCTGGAGATTCCGAGAACGTTTCCGTATTTTGAAGGGCACTTCCCAAATCAGCCTATCTTGCCGGCTTCAATCGCATTAGAGCTCTCCGCCTGGTTGGCAACGAAATTTTTCCTCGAAGATAAAGAGACAACGATCCTGCAAGTAAGCCGCAGCAAGTTCAATCGGAACATCCCTCCGATGGAACAGCTGCAAATCAATCTATCGGCTTCTGAGAACGACACTTTCAGAAGCCTCTGGCTGTTGCCGGACGGCTCTGTCGCTATCGATCTCAGATTCACCCTCGGCTGAGTCGAAGAGTGACGTTACCAAGCGATAAACATCATCGAGAGTTCTTGCCACCATAAAAGTGTCGGGGATAATGCTGAGGCCGGACTTGGCCTCAAGTAAAACGAGCAGGTCTGCTGCATCAAGACTGTCCAATCCCAAATCCGCAAACAAGTGCGCCTCTGGAACGAGCTTACTGTGTGGGATTTCAAAGTGGCTGTGCAGGATGTCATTAACCTCTTTCTGAATTTGCATGATCTCCTTCTCTCAAATTGTGCCATTGCCCAATACCAGCGAGACATTCATGCCCCCAAGAGCAAAACTGTTACTGAGTACCAAGCCGTGGACCAGAGGACGAGCCTCTGTGACATAGTCTAAAGCTGGCATTTCCGGATCAACACAGTTGAGGTTCTTTGTTCCAATCATTTCATTGTGTTCCATCATTTTCAGCGCTATGATGGCTTCGGTACTGCCTGCCGCGGCGAAGCTATGGCCCAAGTGTCCCTTAATACTACTAATTGCCATGTGATCTCCGAAGACGCGGTGCACTGCCGTAGCCTCGCATAGGTCCCCCAATTTTGTCGACGTCGCATGGGCATTAACGTAGGTGACGTCTCCAGGCTTAGCTCTCGCATCTCTCAAAGCCTCGTCCATGGTGGCGACCATCGACTCGACGATCGGCGTACTGACGTGCTGCCCATCGCATCTATGCGCGCCGCCAAGTATACGCCCATAACTGGGCATACCACGCTTTCGCAACGACTCGCTTGACTCCAAAACCAGGATCGCTGCTCCCTCTGAAACAACAATCCCATCCCGATCACGGTCAAAAGGGCGCGAGGCCATCTGCGGTGCGTCGGAAAAGTTGCGTGTCGCTGCCATGGCGACATCAAAACTGAAACAGCTCGTAATGTGACACTCATCTGCACCCCCAGCAAGGACAATATCACAGTAGCCACTCTCGATCATTTGTTTGCCAAGCAGGATCGCTTGTGCTCCGGTGCTGCAGGCGGAACTCGGTGAAAGCACGGGGCCATTAAAATCTAAATGGGAAGCAAGGTTGAGTGCCAACGAGTGACTCATACACTTGAAGACTGTCGTCGAGAGCTGCCCTTTAAAAGACTCCGTTTGATGAAAATACTTCAGCGCCTCTGCCATCGCGATGGGACTTCCAGTTGTCGAGCCAGCAATAATCATCGCTCGTCTTCCAGTGAGATCATCCCTTGTTAACCCAGCCTGCGCCAGGCTTTCTTCGAGTGCAATACAAGCGATCTCCGACATTCGTGACATGGTGCGGCGTTTTGTTCTCGGAATAAACGATGCATCATAGTCAGGAACCAGGGATGCAACATGTGAATGGAGGCCTTCGACTCGTGACCACTCCGGCATAAATCTAGCTGCGCAGCGCCCGGCTTGAAGAGCCGAGAAGGTAGCGTCCGTGTTGAGACCCAGAGAGCTCACCATGCCGTATCCGCTGATGTGTACAGTCATGCTTGAACGCCCTAGTCTAGTGCGAGCTATCTCACCGTTTACGATGTGAAGAAGCAGCTCTTCCGATGAGCCGGGGCCGGACGGCTCACGGCGAGCGTCGACACGTCAACCCATGGCGATAGTGTTTTCGTCCACACTTCATCCGCAATCCACTTTGTCTTCTCGAAGGGATCAATTCAGGCGGCCGTCTTGCCGGGGCGATTGCCCCATCTTGGGTAATCTGGCATGATCGAAGTAGCCGAGTGAGTCGCTCGCCTACTTCACCAAACCGGCTGCGCGCATTTTGCTGGCGTTGCCGGCTTGACCGAAGCTGGTCATGCGAGCGACGCAGACTTTCTTCATCGCCTCGCGAGCTGGCTTCAGGAAATCGCGCGGGTCGAACTTGTCGGGCGATTCGAACATCACCTTGCGGATCGCGGCGGCCATGGCGATGCGGTTGTCGGTGTCGACGTTGATCTTTCGCACGCCTGACTTGATGCCGCGCTGAATTTCCTCGACCGGCACGCCCCAGGTTTGCTTCATCTCGCCGCCATACTTGCGGAGCAGGTCTTGCAGCTCCTGCGGGACCGACGAACTGCCGTGCATCACCAGGTGCGTGTTCGGCAGCTTGGCGTGAATCTCTTCGATCCGCTTCATGGCCAATACTTCGCCATCCGGTTTGCGACTGAATTTGTAGGCACCATGACTGGTGCCGATGGCCACGGCCAGCGCGTCGACACCCGTCTTGGCGACGAAATCAGCAGCCTCGTTCGGGTCCGTCAGCAGTTGGTCGCGCGACAGCTTGCCCTCGGCACCGTGACCGTCTTCCTTCTCGCCGTGTCCGGATTCCAACGAACCGAGGCAACCTAACTCGCCTTCCACGGAAGCATCGAAGGCGTGCGCCACCTTCACGACCTCGGCGGTGACG
>CAZPUJ010000767.1:0-3136 GCA_964589725.1 uncultured Planctomycetaceae bacterium | reverse complement strand
CGCGCGTAACGCGGCGATGTTGCCGCCATGCGTGCTCGTGCCGCCGATGAGAATGTCGTCGCCAGTGTCGCCGCTGAGCGAGTCTCTTCCCGTGCCGCCGATCAACAGATCGCGGCCGCTGCCGCCGCTGAGCGAATCGTTACCCCAGGCACCCATCAACACATCGTTCCCCGAGCCACCGATCAACTCGTCGTTGCCGTTGCCACCTTGCAGAGTCACGGTGCCAAGCGTGAAGGCAGCCGCGTTGAGCCGGTTTGCCGAATTTCCGCCGCTGAGGTTCGCAGTTTCAATAGCGCTCAACGTCAGCGTGCCGTAGCCAAGTGCCGTTAGCGACGTGTTGGTCAGCGTCATATCCGTGTCGCGAACGGCGACGATTTGATCGGCCGAGCCGACTCCTCCGGCGATCGTGCCACTACCGGTCCAACCGCTGACAGTGAAGGTGTTCGCACTGCTCCCGCCGGTCAGCTTGGCGACTTGCAAATTGGCGAGCGTGTCTGTGCCAACGCCCGCCAAGCTGACGTTGGTCAGGGTGAAGTTGACGTTGCCGGCTTCGCCGAGCGTGTTCGTGCCGGCACCGCCGTCGAGCGAATCGTTGCCGAGGCCACCGGTGAGCGAATCGTTGCCGACACTGCCAGTTAGCGTGTCATTGCCGCTGCCGCCGTTCAATGAGTCGTTCCCATTGCCACCTTGCAGCGAGTCGTTCCCATTCCCACCGGACAACGTCACGCTGCCGAGTGTGAACGCACTGGCCGTCAGGGAGTTGTTGCCGCTCCCACCGGTGAGACAGGCCGACTCGATGAGTGACAAAGTGTCTGTGACGGTGCCGATGACCAGAGTGGTGTTCGTCAGCGTGAAATCGTCGTTCGCCGTTTCGATTAACCGATCGGTACCGTGACCACCGACGAGCGAATCGTTACCGACGTCACCGGTGAGCGAATCATTGCCGAGACTGCCTCTCAGAGTGTCATTGCCGCTGCCGCCGTGCAATGAGTCGTTGCCGTTGCCACCTTGCAGCCAGTCGTTCCCCGCGCCGCCGTGGAGCGTGTCCTCGCCGGCGGCTCCATTAAGCACGTCGTTGCCGGCTCCGCCGAGTTGAAACATCGGCCGCGTGGTCAAATTGGACGAATTCACAACGTTGACCCGATCGTTGCCGCCGTGAGTTCGCAGGCGGAATTGAGCCGTCGAGTTATAAGCGTAGATGTACGTTGCACTGAGCGAACCGGCGAGTCCGAGCGTGAGGTTGCCAGATGAGTTTGAGGGATATGTCAGCATGACGGTGTCAGCCGCCGCGCCGCCGTGCAGGTAGATCGTGGTCGACGGCGCGTAAGCTCCGACGAACGCGACCGTGTTGTCTTCGTGCAGCGGATCGCTGTCGGTCTCGGTGATTGTGTTGGCCAGGTCGGCAACGGCGAGGATGAAATAGTCAGTGGCGACGTCCGGCTTGCCTGCTCCGGGCAGCAGCACTTGTGAGCCGATTGTGAAGTCGAGCGTGTGCGAGCCGATCGCCAAATACGCCGCGTCGTTGATCGTAACCGTGCTCAAGACGGTGTCCGCGCCACTCGCCAACCCGTCGGTCGATTGCAGGAAATGCAGGCTCAGCGGGTCGGCGACGGCGGAGTTCAGAATCTGGTACTGCACCGTCAACATCGTCTGGCCGTTCGCGGTCACGGAGTTTATCACGATGTCAGGCGGTTCGTCGTCGTCGACAACAGACCACAATTCGCGACCTTCCGCCTCCGTGTATGCGGCGAAAAAGAGGACCCCGTCAACGTCCGTGAGTGAGAAGGGATTGGACCCGCCCGGAACTGCGATGTCCGCCACCAATATGGTGCCACCTTCGGTCCCGTCCGACTTCCACAGTTCCTCGGCCCCCACGGCGTCGCGGGCGCGGAAGAACAGCCTGCCGCCGACGTTGGTCAGGGAGCTGGGATACGAGTCGCTAGCGCCGGCGAAGATGTCTTTCACCTGGACGGTGCCGGCGGCGGTCCCGTCCGACTTCCACAGTTCCTCGCCCCCCGCGGCGTCGCGGGCGCTGAAGAACAGCGTGCCGCCGACGTCTGTCAGGTACCGGGGATTCGAGCCGCTGGAGCCGGCGAAGATGTCTTTCACCCGGACGGTGCCGTTCTCGGTCCCGTCCGACTTCCACAGTTCAGAGCCCGCGGCGTCGTGGGCGCGGAAGAACAGCGTGCCGCCGACGTTGGTCAGGTCGCCGGGACCCGAGCCGTTGGAGCCGGCATTGATGTCTTTCACCTGGACGGTGCCGGCGGCGGTCCCGTCCGACTTCCACAGTTCGTCGCCCCCTGCGGCGTCGCGGGCGAGAAAGTACAGCGTGCCGCCGACGTTGGTCAGGAAGCGCGGATCCGAGCCGTAGCGGCCGGCGACGATGTCTTTCACCCGGACGGTGCCGGCGGCGGTCCCGTCCGACTTCCACAGTTCCGCGCCCCCCACGCCGTCGCTGGCGGTGAAGAACAGCGTGCCGCCGACGTTGGTCAGGTAGCTGGGATCCGAGCCGCTGGCGCCGGCGAAGATGTCTTTCACCTGGACGGTGCCGGCGGCGGTCCCGTCCGACTTCCACAGCTCCCGGCCCGTGGATCCCGTTTCCGCCGTGAAATAAAGCGTGCCATTGACGTCGACCAAATTCGACGGGATCGAGCCATCCGTGGTGGGCTGCGTGTTGATGTCCGCCACAAGCTGAGCGACGGCGGCCAGCAATTGCCGATCTTCCAGCGCCTCGATGCGCGGAAACCTCGGCCATGCGTGGCGACGGGCGGCCTTCAGCCGATTCCGCGATTTTCCGGTCAAGCGTGGCTGGTTTTTGAGCGGAAGCCGATCAAGCCATTTACCGAACAGCATGTTAAAGACCTTTCTTCCCCTTCTTCCCTTCAAATCGTCGTGATGATCTCGCCCGTGGCCGCGTCGAAGTCGAGGAGCACATCCGCGTTCGATTGGAAGAACCAGTCGATGTCGGCGCCACCCGTGAGGGTGTCGGCGGCGAATGAATCATTTTGCACAGTCGTGCTGTTGAGCTTGGTCGTGCCGTTCGCTCCACCGCCGTTGAGCAGGTGAGCCACTCGCGTGGCATAATCGTTCGCGCTGGTCCATTCCGTCATGATCGCGCGTAACGCGGCGATGTTGC
>CAZPUJ010000766.1:0-10245 GCA_964589725.1 uncultured Planctomycetaceae bacterium | reverse complement strand
AAAAGCGTGAGCTTAGAAAGGCTGACCTACAAAAACTGCGCTGTCGTGTTCGTCGGTTGCTCAGGGAGCACGTCCCACGGATTGCGATACACTGGCGTCCAAAGTGAGTGAATATCCGTGTCGAGCGGATTGCCTGTCGTCGCGTCAATTGTCAGTTCGCGGTTCAGCCGGCACGAGAGATTCGCAAGGTGGCACAAGCCGGCGGCGACGTGGCCGGTTTCGAGATCGGCCAACGGTGCGCGGCGCGACTTCACTGAGTTCACAAAGTCGGCGAGATGCGGCAACGATTGCTCGCTGGTGTCGGACGTGATCGGCTCGGCGGAGTCGTAGACCTTCCAGCCGCCGCGATCGACGACCAGCATGCCGCGCTCGGCGAAGAACGCGACCGCCGCGGTTCGGCCTTCGGGAGCGTGATTACTCCAGGTGCGATGCTCCCACACGATCGACTTGTCGCCGAAATCGAATTGAGCTTGCAGCGAATCGGGGGTTTCCGTGTCGTCGTCGAGCATTCGCTTGCCGCCGAACGCTGCGACTCGCTGCGGCCACGTGACGTCGAGGCCCCAGCGAGCGATGTCCAGTAATTGCGATCCCCACACGCCAAGGTCGCCCAAGCCATGATCCCAATACCAACGCCACTGGTAATGAAAGCGATGCGACTCAAACGGCCGCTCGGCACACGGGCCGAGCCACAAATCGTAATCGACTCCGGCGGGAGGCTCTGAAGGACCTGATGTCGCGAGCGGTTGTCGCTTCTGCACGAACCAAGCCTTCGCGAGCGTGACTCGGCCGAGCTGACCGCTGTGCAACAGCTGGATCGCCGATTGAAAGTGCGAACCACTTCGCTGCTGCAAACCGACTCCGACGATTCGCTGCTGCTTGCGAGCCGCCTCGATCATCCACATTCCTTCCGCACCGCAATGAGACACGGGCGTTTCGAGATACACGTCTTTGCCCGCCTGGCAAGCCAGCACGGTCATCACAGCATGCCAATGATCAGGCGTCGCGACCACGACCGCGTCAGTCTTCGGATCGTCGAGCACTCGGCGGAAGTCCCGCTCGATTTTCGGGGTCGTGCCTTGAGTCTTTTGCACAGCCTGAATCGCGGCTGGCATGACGTTGTCATCGACATCGCACAACGTGACGACCTGAGCCTCCGGCAATGACGCGAAGCCACTTGCTAGTGTCTTACCTTGATTTCTCACACCGACGACAGCAATTCGGACTCGCTCAGACAGGGCGGTCTTCGCCAGCGCGGCGGCTCCCGCCAGACCGACGATTCCAGCGGCGACACCGGCGGCGTTCTGGGCACTCCGGCCCAGGAACTGGCGGCGATTGAGATCCCTTTGAAGAAAGTCATCGACGTTCATGAGCAGCCTGCGCGCGTGAGAATTTCGACCACACAGTCTAACGGGCGAACGGAATAATGTCTCGGAAGAATCCGGCTTTTGGCCCTCGCGGCTTGACGACGCGCGACGGCTGCGGAAGATTGTCGGTCACACGAACGTGGGTGCGCATCGCCCATCAATTGTCTTGACCCATGCCTAACGCGGGCTTCGCGCGCAATTTTGCTCCCTCTCCCCCGCATCGGGGGAGAGGGCTGGGGTGAGGGGGTTCATGGGCCGGTGGAACGCTCGGCCCCCTCACCCTAACCCTCTCCCCCGCGGCGGGAGAGAGGGGATGAATTGCACGCACCGCGCGCATAATTCAAAACCGACGATCCTAACTTTGTGGGCCTTGCCCACCCCACGACGGAGGCTCTCATGCCCAACTGCCGAATTTGGATCGCTCGATCGTTTTGGGCGGGAGCGGTGTTGACGTTTGTCGGCCTGTTGGCCTGCGCCGTGGCTTTGGTCTTAAGTGCCGTTGGGGATCATGCGTGGACTCAAGGCGTTTGGGGCGTGTTCTTGGTCGCGGCCGTCGCATGGGTGATTAACTTCGTGGCCCTGGTCGCGATGCTGGCTTGGCGAGTGATTTCCGAAGACGATTCCTCCGCGAACGGTCCGGAAAGTCAATCAACATCCGGACCGAGTGCTCCGTCGTCGCGAGGCGTGTGATGCCGATCAAGTTTCGTTGTCAGCACTGTCGGCAGTTCTTGGGCATTGCTCATAGCAAGGCCGGGACGCTCGTGGATTGTCCGGCGTGCGGCCGGACCATTCGTGTGCCGGACACGGAAGGCAACCTGGCTCCGCTGCCGGAATTGAAACTGAACACGCAAGACTCCAAGCTCGCGAAGGCTCTCGATGAACTTGCCAGCTTGGGCCGCAGCAACGAAGAAGTTGAACCGGAATCGGCAGTCGCCGTCGCGGACATTGAATTGGCGGCACCGAAACCGCAGTTCGCCGCGCCGGTGCCGATTCGTGTTGAGCCGATTCAGCCCGCGAAGCCGATTCCGCTGGAAGTGCATGACCCCTACAAGCCAGCTCCCATCGCGACGATGCAGGAACTGGCCGCGCTGGCGAATGTGTCCACCGCGCGAGATCCCGCCGTCGAGCAAGCCGAGGTTGATTCGCAACCGCTGCTCAATGGACGGGGTTCGCTGGCGAAGCCGGCGCGACACCGCATCTCGCTGACGTGGGCGGTCGTGATCGCCTGGTTGGCATTCGTCGTTGGTTTTGTCGCCGGTCGTTGGGACCGCAACTCGTCTGGCAACTCCGTCGCGAAGAATCAGCAGGCCAAGAAGTCCCTCGCCGCGAACGGACCCTCCGGCGATCCATTCGCAAACAAAACAAGCGAAATCGCCGTGCGCGGCCGCATCTTTTTTCTGACTCAGTCAGGCGAACGCAGTCCAGATCGTGGTGCTCGCGTGTTGCTGTTGCCGGAGAAGCGCGAAGGCTCGGCCAAGTTGTCCGTCGTCGGGTTTCGTTCGGCCGATGCCGACACGGACGCTCAAGTCGCCGCCGCTGGACTGCGCGCGTTGGGCGGTGACGTCGCGGTCGTCGATGACAGCGGTAACTTCGAGATTCCCTCACTGAAGCCAGGAACATACCGCATCGTGGCTTTGTCGCACTTTCAACCTCGCGACGAGAAGGCCACAATCGAGCCGCAGGTGAAGAGTCTGCTGGACAACTATTTCGACCGCTCGGAACAATTGCTCGGAAAATGTCGATATCATCTGGACAAATTAAAAGTGTCCGGCCAACGGACAGAGCATTGGGATTTCTCGTTTGAACGTGAATGAAAGTTATCGGTAGTCCACAGAGGACCGAGCATCAATGGCTAACTCCCAACTCTGCAAACCGTGGGAACACCGGCTGTCGCGGCGTCAGTGGCTCGGGGGCCTTTCGCTGGCCGGCGCGTCGGCCGGAGTTACCGCCAGTGGCTTGCCGTTCGAGGCGGCCGTCGCCGAAGAGGCCAAGCGGCAGAAAAAACAGGTGTTGTTCATCTGGATCGACGGTGGGATGAGCCAGTACGAGAGTTGGGATCCAAAGCCAAACTCACAATTCGGCGGGCCGTTTCGACCAATCGAGACCTCGGTGCCGGGGATTCAGGTGTGCGAGTTAATGCCGCGGACAGCGAGGCAAATGCACCACCTCTGCGTCGTGCGGAGCTTGTGTACTCAGGACAACTCGCATTCCGCCGGTGTGCCGCGCATTCAGCGCGGCGATCCCAAGAATCGCGGCGTGACGTATCCGTTCTTTGGCTCGGCGGTCGCGAAACTCGTCGGAACGCAAGGGACCGGACTGCCGGCGTACGTGTCGATCAAGCCGGGCAGCGGCGGTTTTTTCTATCAAGACGCCGGCTTCTTGGGTCCGCAGTTTGGGGCAGTCGCGTTCGGCGACGGCAAGCCGCCGGAGAACCTTGCGCGGCCGGAACTGGTCACCCAGTCCGATGACGAATTGCGGCAAACGCTCCGCATGAAAGCCGACGAGCGATATCGACTGCGCCGCCGCCCTGGTTCCGCCGAGGCCAACGCGTACGTGTTTGATTCGGCTCGTGAACTGATGCGTCAACAATCTCTCTTCGATTTGTCGAACTGCACGCCGAGCGATCGCCAGCGATATGGTGAGCATGAATTCGGCCGGCACATGCTGCTCGCACGGCGCATGCTGGAAGTCGGCGTCACCTTCGTGAAAGTCACCAGCTACGGCTGGGACACTCATGGCGACAACTTCAACGGCCATGCCAGCCTCATGCCGCGCTTCGATCAAGCGTTCGCGTCGATCATCGAGGACTTGGCCGAATGCAAAATGCTCGAGAATGTCTTGGTGATCGCGATGTCCGAGTTCGGGCGCACGCCGCGGATCAACGGTCACGTCGGGCGCGATCATTTTCCGGAAGCCTGGTCTCTGGCAATGTCCGGTCGCGGCGTGAAGCGCGGAGTCGCTGTCGGCAAGACGAACGGGAAGGGGACGTCGGTCGAAGGAGACGCCTACGACATCGGTCACATGTTCCACACCTGGTTCGCGGCGCTGAGCATCGACTCGGTTAGCACGCAGTATGACAACCACGGCCAGCCGCTGCCAATTGCTCACGAAGACATGCACGCCGTAAAGGAGGTGCTCGCATGAACGACGATCTCGCCGCCGTCAAAGCGCGATTGACGCCCAAACAACTCAAGCCGCTCGACCTGCCGCAGCAATTCTTGTCGGCGGCCTTCAGCCCGTGCGGTTGTTTCTTTCTGGCGGGAGGCATGGAAGGCCAGATTGGTCGCTGGTTTGTCGTGGTCGACACGCCGGAACCGGAACTCATCGCGCTCAGTCCGCTCACGGGATTGACCGCTTGGGTGAGTGCCTGCGTCTGTTTGCCTGACGGCCTGAACGTTGTCGCGGCGGATTCCTTTGGCAACCTGGCGAGTTGGCGCTATTGCAGCGAGTCGCCCGAACCAAGCTGGCGCGTGGCGAACGCTCACGACGGCTGGGTTCGTGGACTCGCCGTCAGCCCCGACGGTCAAACGATCGCGACGTGTGGTCGCGATAGATTTGTGCGTTTGTGGTCGCTCGATGCCCAGAAGCGTGGTGAGATCAAACTCGGCGGAGACTTGTCAGTTTTGCGATTTCATCCCGAAGGGAACTCATTGTTCGTGGGATCGCTGGAAGGCCGTGTCTCGCAATGGGACCTGGCGACGTCGGCGAAGCTGCGCGACTTCGACGCGTCGCCGCTGTTCATGGTGTCGCGTCTGCAAGACACGGGCGGTGTGCGAACCTTGGCCTTGAGTCCCGACGGCGCGACGTTGCTCGTCGGCGGCACACAGCCGTCGGGTGGCGGCAACGTGCAAGGCAAACCGACGGTTTTGGCCTTCGACGTGGCGACCGGTACGCTCAAAAAGAAAGGCGTGCTGGGTGCTGATGGCGATGTCTACGTCACAGACCTCGAATGGCATCCCGACGGTTGCTGGCTCGTCTCGACCAGCGGCAATCCCGGTCAAGGCAAGTTCGTTTTGTGGCGCGTCGAAGACGAGCAACCGCTGTTCGAAGGTAAACTGTCGAACTGCCACGCCGTCCGCCGACACCCTTCCGGGAATTGGTGCGTGCTGCTCACGACCAACGCTAACAGCAACGGCAACGGTAAGGTTGTGGACAAGGGTGGCGAGTACCTCGGCAACCGCTCACCGCTGCAACTGTTCGCGTTCCCGGCATAGACCTGCTCTTGCCCTTGCTCCCAGGCGGGAGCTTGGGAACGAGGTTGTGTTGAAGAGGCCGCGTGGCTGAGGCTACGTAAGGTACAAGAAAGCTGTTCACTCTAACGGGTTGCAGGTGCGTTTCCGCCACCGTCGGGCTTGACTCGGCGGGGCCATGACTGGAGAGCTACCAATGGCAATTCCTGCTGATCGCTGGCTCTCCGTGGGGCTTGCCCCCACGGCAGCAACGACTTATAGCTCATCAGTCATTCGCTCCGTGGGGACAAGCCCCACGGTGGCGCAAGAGAGTCACGAGCGGCTCTGGTAGCTGGTCAGTCATCGCCCCGCCGGGTCAAGCCCGACGGTGGCCGCAGCCGGAATTCGTAAGTGTCCAGAAAGTGGAGCGGCGTTCGCTTGCCTCGCAAGCGCTGCCAAGTCATGCTGCCGACGTTGCGACAGGTCGCCAACAGCACATCTCGAAGGAGCGTATCATGTCCAGCCACCCCGTCGTGTTCGGCTCGCAGTATAGTCGCCGGAACGTACTCACCACGGCCATCGCCGCCGGAGCGGCATCCGCGTTGCATCCGGTCGCCACGACGGCCGTTGCCGCCGACACCAAAGTGCTGACGAAGGGCCGCATCAGACAGTCGATCGTGTTCTGGTGCTTCAACGCTTCGGACTACAAATGGGACATCGAGAAGACTTGTCAGGTGGCGAAGAGCCTTGGCTGCGTGTCGGTCGAGTTGGGGGACTCGAAGGATTGGGGAGTGATCAAACAGCACGGCTTGACCTGCGCGATCGCGGCCAACGGGATGCCCGGCGCGCCGTTCATGAAGGGCTTGAACAATCCGCGCTATCACGAGGAAGTGATCGCTCGTACGAAAGCCACGATCGACGCCTGTGCCGATGACGGAGTCCCCAGCGTCATCGCATTCACCGGGTATAAGTGGCGCGACGCTGAAGACCCCAGCAGCGGCGAGATTTCGCTCACAGAGGGTGCTGACAACTGCGTGAAGGCCCTGAAGGTGCTGTGTGCTCACGCGGAAAAAAAGGGAGTCAATATCTGCGTCGAGCACCTCAATACGCGCGACAGCTCGCATCCGATGAAGGGACATCCGGGCTATCAGGGAGACGACGTCGACTACGTGGCCAACATCATCCGCAAGGTCGGCTCGCCGCGAGCCAAGTTGCTGTTCGACATCTATCACGTGCAAATCATGAACGGCGACGTGATCCGTCGTATCGAGCAATGCAAAGACGTGATCGGTCACATCCACACCGCCGGCAACCCCGGTCGAGCCGAACTCGACGACAAGCAAGAGATCAACTACCCGCCGATCATGCGCAAGTTGCTCGACATCGGCTACACGGGCTACGTCGGCCAAGAGTTCATTCCGACGCGCGATCCTGTCGCCGGCCTCACCGAAGCCGTGCGGTTGTGCGATGTGTGAGCGGGACCGAGCGTGAACCCTTGCGGCGACAGCCGGTCGATGTACCGATGCCACAGAGTTGTGAACGCTTCTAAGTTTCCGTCTTCCTTGGCAGGTGCAGAAAAAGGCTTTCGAGCTTGTCTCGAACACCGACGACACGCGCCTCTATTGAGGATGGTCACAACGATGAGGTGCCGCTGCGCCTGGTTGATTGGGCCGTCCATATTCATGAAGTTGACTTTTGAACTGGCAGCGTGGCCAAACTAAAGTCCAGCGACTTCACGATACAGTTTTGCGTGCGCGGCAACCATCGAATCGATGCTGAAGTGCCGCCGCATCCGTTCGCGTCCGGCGTCGCCCATCCGCTTGGCCAACTTTGGGTCGGCGAGTAAACGCTCCGTGAACTGCTGAAACGCCACTCGATCGCCAACGTTGACCAGGAATCCGGTCTCGCCATCAACGACCAATTCGCGATTCGGCGGAATGTCCGACACGACGACCGGCAGGCCTGCAGCCATCGCTTCCATCAAGCTGTTAGACAAACCCTCAAAATCGCTAGCCAACCAAAAGACGTTCATCACCCGCAACAGCTTCGCCCCGTCGGGTCGATGCCCTGTGAACCGAGTCGCTTCCTCGACGTTAATGTCGCGAGCGAACTTCGACAGCTTGTCGCGTTCGGGACCATCACCGATCAGCAGCAGATGAACGTCGGGCCGCAGGACGATCAGCAACGCCATCGTCCAGACCAAATCGTCGACTCGCTTTTGCTTTGCCAACCGCCCGATGAAGCCGATCACAGGTGACCCCGGCGGAATATCAAGCTCGCGCAACACCGCGTCTCGATCGAACGGCAGCGGTTCCGGAACTTCGACGCCGTTGGGGATCACGGCAATCTGCTCGGACGGATAGCCGAGCTGCCGATAAAACTCGGCGACCGCCTGTGAGTTTCCGATCAACCGATCAGTCCGCTTGATCAATCGCCGGTCGAGCCACAACTGCCAACCGGACTTCCAAACGTCGACGCACCGCTCGGAAACGAGGACCTTTGGCTGCGAAGACATTCCGCAAGCGACCGCCAACCGACCGTACGCGTTCGCCGCGAACAGCCACGTATGCAAGATTTCGGGTTGCTCGATTGCGATCAACCGCCGCAATCGCCACCACGCCCGCGGATCAAACTTCCAACGCTTCCCAAGCACCGTCACACGCACAGCGTGTCGTTGCAATTCGTCGGCAAACGGCCCGCCGCGCGCCAGTGCGACGACGTGAACGTCAAACTCCCCGCGAGACAGCCGACACGCCAACAACGTCAATTGCTTCTCCGCTCCCGACTGATCGAGCGTCGGGACCAACAGCATGACTTTCAAACGGCGTGCGGTCGGCGAGGAATCTGAGCTCATTCAAAATCCATTCGAGTGACAACGTCCTGTGGGAGCATTACAAGCCGTCTTAGCAGTGTCTATGTTCCGCAACTCACAACCAACAACTGACAACTTTCAATCATGCTCGTCCAATTCGGCGCGTGCCGTCTCGAACTTGTCCAAGGGGACATCTCGCAGCAAGTGGTCGACGCGATCGTCAACGCGGCCAACGCCCGATTGGCGGGAGGTGGCGGCGTCGACGGTGCCATCCATCGCGCGGCGGGCCCAACACTGATGAATGAGACGCGAACCAAGTATCCCGACGGCTGCCTAACCGGCTCGGCTGTCGCAAGCTCCGCGGGTCACCTGCCCGCGAAGTTCGTCTTTCACGCTGTCGGACCGATCTGGCGCGGTGGCGTCAGCGGCGAAGCGGGCTTGCTGACATCGGCTCATCGCCGCTGTCTGGAACTTGCCGTCGAGCACGCTTGCCGCAGTATCGCCTTCCCGGCGATCAGTACCGGTGCTTACGGATATCCCGTCGATCTCGCGGCCGAAGTTTCATTGACCGTGACGCGAGATTTCTTGCTCGCACAGCAACAACCAGAGCAAGTCCGCTTCGTCTTGTTCGACGGCGGCACCTACGGAGCGTTCGCTCGCGTGTTGGAATCGATGGCCGACTGAACCCTTACTTGTTCTTGGGACGATTTGCCAATCTGTCCTGCGGTTTCGGCGAGAGCCTCTCTTATCTCGGCTTGTTGACGTGGTACTTTCGCAGCTTACTGAAGAACGTGCTGCGGGGAAGACCGAGCATTCGGGCGGCTTCCGCTTTGTTGCCGCTCGCCACTCGCAGCGCGTTCTCCAAGGCTTCACGCTCGGCGAATTCGTCGAGGTCGTCAGCCATTCGCGACACACCGACGGCGACGCGTTCATCTCCGCGAGATGTTTCCAAGCGAGTTCGTTCGCCGACAATCGACCTCGGCTCGAGAGCTGCTTTCACGGCTGTTGACCTGTGCGAGTGATGACCGCCTTCGATGACCTCGCGCGGCAAATCGCGGGGTAGGATTAAGTCTCCCTCCATCAGCACGACGGCGCGCTCGATGACGTTTTCCAACTCACGGATGTTGCCAGGCCACGGATACCGCTTGAGCGCTTCGAGCGTTTCGTCGTCGATTTGTACGATTCGCCGGCCAAGCCGCTCGCACGACTGTTTCAGGAAATGAAGCGACAGTTCTAGAATGTCCTCTTTCCGCTCGGACAACGTCGGCAACGCGATGCTGATCACGTTCAACCGATAGAACAGATCCTCGCGAAATCTTCCTTCGGCAATCAATTTCTTGAGGTCTTGGTTCGTGGCCGCAATCAGCCGCACATCAACGTTCACCGTACGTGCGCTGCCGACCGGCTCGAACTGCCGCGTTTGCAGGACGCGCAGCAATTTGATCTGTGTCTCCAGCGAGATATCGCCGATCTCGTCCAAGAACAACGTGCCGCCGTTCGCCGACTCGAACCGACCGACTCGATCCTTGTGAGCCCCTGTGAACGCCCCTTTGACGTGTCCAAACAGTTCGCTCTCCAGCAAACTGGGAGACAAGGCGGCGCAATGCACCCCGACCATCGGCCCCTGACGCCGCGGACTGTTTTCGTGAATCGCGCGCGCCAACAATTCTTTGCCCGTGCCGCTCGTGCCGGTGATCAACACGGACGATTCACTTTGTGCAACCTTGCGTACCGTTTCGAGCACTCGTCGAATGGCCGGGCTGTTTCCTTTGATGTGTCCTCGCTGGAACTCTTCGGCCGCCGGTTCCGGTTTCGGCGATGGCTCTGACCCCTGAGTCGTCCGAATCTCCTGCTGCAACATCGAGATCACGTGCCGCTGGTCGTCGATCTTCTCGACCTT
>CAZPUJ010000765.1:0-4635 GCA_964589725.1 uncultured Planctomycetaceae bacterium | reverse complement strand
TCGATGCGACTGTCGCCGACCGCGGCGAAGAAGTCGCAACCTGGAACGTGCGTTGCCGCGTTGACCTCGTTCGTAATCGCTTCCGCTTCTTCGTCCAGCACCTGCCCGCCGCCGCGGGTGTACACCTTGAATCCGTTGTCCTGTGGTGGATTGTGTGACGCCGTGATCATAACTCCCGCACCGCAGCGCAGTTCGCGCACGGCGAATGACAACTCCGGAGTCGATCGGTACGACGGAAACAAGAAGACCTTCAGCCCGTGCGCCGCGAAGGTTGTCGCCGTGATGCGAGCGAACTCTTGCGAGCGGTTCCGCGTGTCGTGGCCGATGACGACGCGATGCCACTCCGACGGCAACGACCGTTTGACGTGCATGGCGACGCCGTGAGCCGATTCGGCGATCGTCCGCTCGTTCATCGTGGCTGTACCCAACTCGCTCATCGGCCCGCGTCGCCCGGCCGTCCCAAACGGAATCCTTTCCCAGAAGGCATCCTGCAACGTTGCGAACTCGCACCGTTCGAGGAGTTGCTTCAATCGCGGTTGATATTGCTCGTACTGCGGCTGCGTCAGCCAGGTCTTCAGGTTTTCGGCTGCGGCTGAAGTGAGCTTGTTTTGCTGCACCGCCGCCGACACGGCGGACAACACGCTCGCGGAATCGTGAGACATCGCTGGCCTCGCGGAAGATCGTCTGAACGAATCGCAACGCGGGGCACGTCGCGCCACGTTCGACGAGATTGTTCTCAATCGTTCGGAGGATCACAACGTCGAGCCCGGCACTTGCTCGCCGTCGGCCTTGCGCCGGTTGGCCAAGCCTTTCCTCCGACCAGTCCGCCCGATACGTTGCGCCTGATCTCAACCGTCCAATTCTTCAAACCTGCAGTACTCCTTTTCATCACGTGCATTTCGATTGGGAGACTTCCCGTGTCCGCGCCTGCCGACGCCAGCTCGGTGCATGTGAATCTTGGTGAACGGAGTTACGAAATCCGCATTGTCAGCGGCGGCTTGTCGGAACTGCCCGCGCTGCTGCCGAGTTGGATGGAGCACAGCGTGTATCGAGCGGGCGATACGCGAACGGCGCACATCATCACAGATCGCAATGCGCGACGACACGCCGATGTCGTACGTCGCGGACTACAACAACTCGATTGGACGTGCGGACTGACGGAATTCGAGCCGGGCGAGAAGACCAAGTCGCTCAGCCATCTCTCGACCGTGTGGGACGATCTGATCGCGTTGCCGGCCGATCGTCGCACGGTGGTGATCGCCGTCGGCGGCGGCGTGATCGGTGACTTGGCCGGCTTCGCGGCCGCGTCGTTTGTGCGTGGACTGCCGTTCGTGCAAGTCCCCACGACGTTGCTCGCGGATGTCGATAGCTCGGTCGGCGGCAAGACCGGCATCAATCATCCAGTCGCGAAGAACATGCTGGGTGCCTTTCATCAGCCGGTCGGTGTGCTGATCGACACCGGCGTGCTCGAGACACTGCCCGATCGCGAATTCCACGCCGGCCTGGCCGAGGTCGTGAAATACGGCGTCATTCTCGACAGCGACTTCTTCGCGTTCCTCGAACATCGAGTGGACGCGATCAACCAACGTGACGCCGGAATCCTGCGACAGATCATTGCTCGCAGTTGCCGCTTGAAAGCCGATGTCGTCGAGCGTGACGAATACGAACGCACGGGGCTTCGTGCCGTCCTCAACTACGGCCACACGTTTGCGCATGCCTTTGAAGCCCTCGCCGGCTACGGCGAACTTTTGCACGGCGAGGCCGTCGCCATCGGCATGCTTTACGCCAGTCGGTTGGCCGAGCGATTGTCGCTGATCGACGCCGATGTGACTCACCGCCAAGAGGTCTTGTTGAAAGCCTTCGGCCTGCCGACGCGATTACCTGCCAACTGGTCGCATACCGACGACGCGATCCTGGACCGCATGCGACTTGACAAGAAAACCATCGGCGGAAAGCTGCGATTTGTGCTGCCGAAACGCTTGGGCCACGTTGAAGTCATCGCCGACGTCCCCGAAGCCGACGTTCGAGCCGTCCTACGCAACCTGCGCCTAAGTACCGCTCCGCACTGATGAAAAGGGTCCGAGTTCTTGGCGAAACGCTAACCCGAAGGGTGAGCGAAGGATTTACTTCGCACTTGGTATTCCGCAACAAGCTCTTGAGCTTTGGCATCGCGACTCATCCGGCGATCCAGCGATAGACCGCGTACAAAGCGGCCACGGCTCCGACGATGAACCAGACAGGCTTTCGGGTCGGCGCGACGTCTTCGCGGGAGAGGTAGTTCTCGCAATGCGGGCACATCGGTGAGTCCTCGTGAATCTCCTCGCCGCAATACGGACAGGGGATCGTCGGCTCGTCATCATCATCGGGAGCCATAAACTCGCTGTCCATCGAGTCAAACTCCTCATCCCAGTCGTTGTCATCATCAGCCGGCTGACGTGGCATCGTCGAACTCCTGAGAACAAGCACGGGTGCTGTCCCTCACTGACGCGCCGGACAAACATCGGGTCAGGAACCATTCGGGGTCATGCGGCCAAGCTCGCCCGCATGGCCTTGCAGCTTGAGCACGGCATCGGCAATTTGTCGCAGGTCGTCGTCCTGGCCCAGCAACACCGGATGATGCAGTACCAAAACGGACTCGCCGGCCCGCGTCGCCTGTGGCAGGTCGCCAATGGCATGAAAGCGGCCGCGCGCATGAGTCAGATGCAGCGCGCGAAAACCAGGATCAAACGCGATCCCTTCGGCTCGCATCGCGCAGGCGAAACGATCTCGTGGCACGTCGCCGAACGAAGCGGAGTCGTACGAAAATCCAAGTTTGTAGAAGCCAGGAGCTTTGACGCCCTCTGGCCCTCCCTTAGAAAGTGGGGAAACGTCCGGATCAACGAAGCAACGAAGACCTGTCACGTCGCGCAAACTTGATAGCAACCGAGCGACGTTCGCGGCGCGCAGGTCATTCCGTTCGGCAAGGCGATCCAACTGCGGGATCAAGACGGCGGCTTGCAGCTCGGACAGCGGGTACGCGTCGTTGCCTCGCTGCGTGTAAAGGCGACTGCGCTGCGCGATCGCGGACGAATTCGTGAAGAGTGCTCCGCCGCGACCGGCGGTCAGCAGTTTGCTGCCACCGAAGCTCAGGATGCCGACGTCGCCCCACGTGCCCGCGACTCGGCCATCTACGATCGCGCCGGGCAATTGGCAGGCATCTTCGATCACGGCCAGTCGGTGTCGATCGGCGAATGCTCGCACGGCTGGCATGTCGACGAGGCCGCCGTGCAGATGCGACACAATGAGCGCCTTCGTTTGCGGCGATCGCGCGGCCTCAAGCTGAGTTACATCGAGTTGTCCGGTCGCCGAATCGACATCGACCAACACGGGGCGAGCGCCGACTGTCAGCACGTTTTTGAAGTTGCCCGCGAAGTCATAAGCCGACAGGATCACTTCGTCGCCCGCGCTGATGCGGAGACCTCGCAACGCCAACTCGACGGCGGCGGTACCGCTGCTCGTCAACAGGACGTGCTTGCTACCGTGCATCTCGGCGAGTCGCTCGGCCAGTTCGCGGCCATTGGGCCCGTGATATTTTCCCCACGAGCCGTCAATGAACGCTCGCCGCAACGCCTCGGAGACCGCGTTGTCGGCCAACGGCCAAGTCGGCGGACCGGCCGGCCGAACGGGACGCCCACCCAGCAGCGCTGGTCGATCCGGAGAGCTGGGTCGGTCGGTCATCGCGTTGTCGGATGAATTGGTCATCGCGTGTCGCGCGCCATCCTGGCGAGCCGCAAGTGATCCGGATGCCGCCTACAATCGCTTGACCTTGATGTTCTTCCAGCGGCATTTGGCGCCATTTGGCCAGCCCTGCCCGCCGTGGACCTGCACCGAAATCGAACCGGCCGGGCCGAGCGTTTCGGCGACCTTCGCGCGGTCGTAGTTCGTGGCTTCAAACTTCTTGCCGTCGAACTCGTTGACCTTCAGGCCGTTGATCCAGGTCGTGATCTGCGGCGGATTGCCGACGACGCGCACGCGCACCGTGTTCCAATCATTAATCTTCCAGACTTTGAGCCATTCATCGCTGGTACAAGTCGGCGTTGCCGTCGGCGGAGATTCAGTCGGCTTCGCGAAGAGCTTCAACAGCTTGCCATCTTTCTCCTCGCCAAAGATGTCATAAGGCCGCGTGTTGAAGCCGCCGGTTCCCTCGCCATAGATGTGGCCGACGTTGCCGCGATCGTGGTAGTCGACCATCATTTGGAAGCATTGCCCTTTGTCGTTGGCTCGCACGAACAGTCCGCTGCACACGCCCCAGTCGGGCTTGATGTCGATCAGCAATTCAAAGTCGCCGAACTTCTCGTCGGTCAGCAGAATGCCGCCGTTGCCGCTGCCGGGCGGGTCTTGCTCGCCGGAGATGACTCCGTCCTCGACCGTCCACGACCCGCCGGTGCCGTGCCCGATCCGCTCCGGATTTTTGTGCCAACCGGTGAGCGACTTGCCGTCGAAGATCGACGTGAATCCGACATCGTTTTTCACCGGGTCCGCATCCGCGGCCAAGGTGATGGAAGCAAACAGCAACGAACCAAGGGTCAGACAAGCGAACCAACAACGTTGTGATCTCATCAGAAGTCTCCCGGACAAGAGCGCTCAGGAGCGTTG
>CAZPUJ010000764.1:0-13051 GCA_964589725.1 uncultured Planctomycetaceae bacterium | reverse complement strand
GGACACGTCGCAAGGAGGGAGCCAGCGAGCCGTCTCGTCCCACGAAGTATTGACGAAGCTGGGGCGGTTTGAGATTCGGCAGGAACTGGGGCGCGGGGCGTTTGGAATGGTTTATCTCGCTTACGATCCGCAGTTGGATCGTGAGGTGGCGATCAAGGTGCCTCAAGAGAAAACGTTGGTGTCGGACGACGACCGCCGTCGGTTTCTGCGCGAGGCGCGATCGGCCGCGAGCCTGCAGCATCCGAACATCTGCCCGGTACATGAGGTCGGCACGGTGGATGGCCGCGATTACATCGTGATGGCGTTCATTGACGGCAAGCCGCTGTCCAAGGTGCTGGAATCTGGAGCGACGCTTTCCGAGCGGCAAGTGGTCTCGGCGATTCGCAAGATCGCGCTGGCGCTGCAAGAGGCTCACGAGAAAGGGATCATTCATCGCGATCTCAAGTCGGCCAACATCATGATCAATCGCAAGGGCGAGCCGGTTGTCATGGATTTCGGCCTGGCTCGGCGCGACACTCCGACCGAGGCTCAGATCAGCGTCAGTGGTCAGATCATGGGATCGCCGGCGTACATGTCGCCGGAGCAAGCTCGCGGCGAGAGCAAGTCGGTCGGACCACAGGCGGATGTCTATAGCCTGGGCATCTTGATGTACGAGATGCTCTGCGGCCGGCGTCCGTTTCTAGGGAACGTGACCGAAGTGCTGGGCATGATTCTGCACGTCGAGCCGGACTCGCCCTCGAAGCATCGACCGGGAATCGATGCGAATGTCGAAGCCGTGTGCTTGCGAGCGATCGCCAAAGATCCGCAACAGCGTTTTGCGTCGATGAAGGAATTCGCAGCGGTGCTGAGCGACTGCCTGAAGAAGGCAAGTGACGCCGCCGGTGGCCTCGCCGGTAGCCGAACTCGTGAGAGTTCGGATGCCCCGCCAAAACTCGGAAGTCTCACGACTTCCGCTACGACGAGCTTTGCCGCGAGCGAACTCAAAGAGTCACCCGCTGCGGAGACCGATCACGCCCACGAGGTTGGTGAGACGCAACGCTTGGCCCGTATCGTCGAGGCCATTTCGGCAGACGTCGAATCGAAGTTCGAAGATGCCATCGAACGAGCGGCACCATCGACGGGTGTGCCCACGTTTCTCCTGTATCTCGTCCCGGTGATGGGGGCCTTGATCTTGGGCGGAGCCTATTTCGGGATTGAAGCGTTGCGGAAGCAGGTCGCCGACGCGGAACCGATCATCGTCGAAGTGCCCGCGTCGGCTTCCACGAACAAGAGCCAGCGACCGGCCAACCAACCGAAAGCCGATTCGCCGGGCAGTCCGGCAGACCCATCGACAAAGTCCAGCAGCGCACTGTCGATCGCACCCACTGCTTCGTCCAAAAAGGACGGCGCTGAAAATGGGGCGGCGACTTCGCCGCCCAACGAAAAGACGACAGCCGCGTCTCAAGAATCGAACCCCAAGCCAACCACCGAGGTCGTCAAAGTCGATTCAAAGCCGGTTCCAGAATCAAATCCCAAACCGCCACTGCCAGCGAGAGAGCCGCGGATTTGGCGAGTGGGCAAAGGTGACGGCGCGGTGGCCAGCTTGTCCGATATTTGGCACCAGCTCATCAGTGGCGATGAGATTCGGATTTCGGCCTCGGCTCCGCTCGAAATCCCGCCGCTGCAACAAGGCGACAAGCAACTGGTCATCACAGCCGAGGGGACCACTCGGCCGATTCTGCTCCTGCAACTTCCCGCCGTCCCGCAGACTGGTCAGGGATTTTGGACGATCGACCGCGGCAGTTTGATGCTCACTGGCGTCGATCTGTATGTGGACTTGACCGACCGCAAAGTGGCTGATCCCGATGTGGTCTTGTTCGAACTGCATGAGTCGGATCTGCACCTGGTCAAGACGACGATCACCGTGCTGCGCGGTCATGTCGAGGGCCGATCACCAGTGACGGCCGTCAAGCTTGTCGGCGAACGACCCTGGGACAAAACTGCGAAAGGGAATACGCCGCAACCGCTGCAGTTGGAACTCCGGAACTGCATGGTCCGAGGAACGCAAAAACTCGCGTTCGTGGACAGCCGGCAGACGTCACTTCGACTGGAAAACAGTATCGTCGCGCTACCGGGGACTTTAATTCATCTCGTCCACACGCGGCCCCTGGAGTACGCCCATCATGCGCTGACCATCGAAGTCGCGGGCTGCACGTTAGACAGCAACGGCCCGCTGATCATGGTTGATACTCGGCCGTTCGAGTTGCAACCGGTCAAGGCGGACATCACGGTTCGCGGCTCAGTGATTTGCGGCGGCTTCGTCGTCGCCTCCGACATGCCTCCGCAGGTGTTGTGGCAAAGTCCCGTGGACGATGTCGTCAGCCGGTCGGTCAAGTGGTTCGGCCAGGACAACTGCTATTTCAACCGGGCCGATTGTTTCAAAGCGAAGACCGCTTTCGGCCCGATCGCCACGCTGGTGCAAACACCCGACGATTGGGCTCGGCAGAATCTCGGCCAGGACGTTGATTGGTTCGCCCCGTCAGCTCAGAGCCTCAAACTCCCGCGCACGCCGTGGCAGCAGCGATTGCCGAACGATTATCCGCATCCATCGCAAATCGCTCGCTTGCGTCGCACCGCCGGTGGTTCGCAGGTACGCGTCGGTGCTGAGCCAAAAGACGTCGCCGTTCCACGGGTCTACCGCAAGTGACACAGGCCGAGGAGTGCAGACATGATCCGCCCGTCGTCCGACCGTTCGCCGGAACCGGAACCTCGCTTGCCGCCGCGAGTGCTGGGTCAGCGGAAAAAGAAGCCGAGGAACACCAAGCAGTTGCCCTGGTATCGGCATACGGCGTGGTTCATTCCGTTGGCCGCGTGCGTGATGTTTGCCGTGCTGATTGTCGGCGGTTTGGCGGTTCGGCAAGTGATCATTCTCATTCACGGAGCAGCGCCCGCAGAAGTGGGCGATGGAGTGACGGGCTCGAACGGCGATGTTGCGGTGGCAGGTGCCGGCGGAGGATCGGCAAAGAACGACGAGCCGCCGGTGTCACTCGCATCCAGCGAACCCGGCTATGAAGTCCTTCCGCCTGCCGCCGCGAAAGAACCGGGGCGCAAGCTGCGGAAGATGTTGCTCGTGGGACCGCATCGAGACATGTTTCCCACGTTGGAATCCGCTGTGGAAGTGGCGATTCCCGGCGACTTCATCGAAATCCGCACCAACGGCCCGTTGGAGGTCCGTAGCATCACGCGTGAGTTCGAAATCAAGTCACCTCAGCCTTTGACCATCCGAGCCGGTCGCGGTTTTCAACCTGTGCTCAGGCCAGTTGTCGGATATCTGGTCAACGTGAAGAACATGGCTCTCGTCGTACGTGGTCTGCACTTCGCGAGAAGCATCCAGGGCGGCGGCGTGTTCAGCAGTCAGTTCGGAGATGTCACGTGTGAGGATTGCAGTTTCACGTCGGTAAGTGCTCTCAGCCTGAGCAACGATGCCGGTGAAGGCAAACCGGCCCGCGCGTCATTCCGGCGCTGCCTGTTCCGAGCGACATGCACGATTGCGGTCTTTGGCCCCAACGTGACCGTCGAGCTTGTCGATTCCGCGTTTGTAGGCGCCCGCGGCAGCGGCGCCGTTGCGGTGAACAAATTGGCCGACAACATGACGGTGGAAATGCGAAATTGTACGTTCGCGCAATCTCACCTCTTTGGCACGGTGATCGTGGGCAATTGGCCGGCGATTCCGATCACGTTCAAAATGCATCGCTGCATTTTTTCGGTCATCTCGTGCTGTCCCACTCTCGTGGCAATAAACATCCCGGCGTCCAACTTCTCCGATAACGTACCGGCGGCCCACGACGCCTTTACGAAGACCTTTCGCGAATTCGACGTCGCCGACAATCTAGTCTGGTACTGGGATAGTTGGTTTGCCTCCGTCAATGGAAGCCTCCTGATGGCCACAGCGTCGCCAACCGATCCCACCCGCCGAGTCGCACCGCCCGGAATTCCTTTTGAATTTCCCCGCGCGCAGTTCGTCGATTTCGGTCCACGTTACACACAGGCCCAAGGATTCATGTTTTCCGGGGACAGCCAGAAAGTCGCTCTTGCACCTGAAATCTTGCGGAGCTTCTTACCGGAGGATCTGGTACCGAAACCGGAGGGGCTCTGGGCCGAGCAGATGGCGGCCGGAATCCGCTACGGTTGCGATCCCGCGAAACTGCCCGTGCCACCCCCCGCCACGTTGCAGTAGCGCACCATTGAAGTACTCCGGCTTGACCTTTGGGAGTGCTCCGGCTTGACGGAGCTTTGGTATCGCGGCGGAGCCGCTTTCTTTTGGAACTGTTCATCTCACCGAGACCGCACGAAACTTGCAAAGGCTTCGCCAAAGTTCCAAAGCTCCGTCAAGCCGGAGCACTCCCAAATGTTTAGGAGTAATCGCATGACCACAAAATTGATAATAGCGATGTGGCTCGGTTTGATGGTTTCTATCGCGCAGGCACAGATCGAAACGGCGGATCAGTCGCAGATTGAGGACGAATTCGTCAGCTTCGCGGGAGCATCCGTGCGGTTGCGAATGGCGAATGGGGAGACGAAAGACATTCCGATCGAGCGGTTGTCCGCCGACGATCAACGGGATTTGCGTCGTTACGGCCAGGCTCACGGAGCGAACGCGGAAACTTGGAAGGTTCTGTTTTCGGGGCCGGGCGACGGGTTGCGCGGCGAGTTCTTCACGGACAAGATCTTCGAGGTCCGTGTCTCGCCGACGATTGATTTCGAATATGGCCGAAACCAGCCGCCATACACCGGCGGCGACGAGATCACACCGCGCGACGGCTGGTACGAGAACTTCCGCGGGCGCTGGACCGGCTGGATCGTGCCGAAGTACAGCGAACTTTATTCGTTTCACATCACGGCCGACGACACGGCACATCTCTGGATCGACGATCAATTGGTCGTGAGCCAACCTGTCTGGAAGATGAACGCCGAGCAGTCCGGCCAAATCAAGTTGACGGTGGGGCGGCCAGTGACGATCCGGTTGGCGTACTTCAACGGCCCGTTCGGCGGCATGATGAAGCTGGCCTGGTCCAGCAAGAGTCAGCCCAAGGAAATCATCCCGATCAGTCAGTTGTTTCGACCGGCTGATGGTGAAGACGACGAGCCGCCTTCAGCGACTCCCGCGCCCACGCTGGCTGGGCAGATCGAGTCGCGCACGATTCAGCTTTCCGCTCCGGTGGCTCAGGCACCGCGTGGCGGTTGGGGGACTCGGCCGCCGTTGCTGCTCGTCCCAATGCCGCTCGGGTCACCGTTGCGCGGCGCGTACAAGCTGGGGTGGAACGATCGTCAGGGAACGGTGCACCTCAGCACGCTGGACGTGGAGTTTCGGCCGACCGGCCAGAACCTGACGCTCAAAGATCGCGACCTGCGGAGCTTGGTCGTGCAGGACGACGGCGACTTGGGCGTTCTGGCGGCCGAACTTCCCGACCGCATGTGCGTTTACCGCTACGATCGCGCGGGGAAAGAACTCTTTCGCACGGTGCTCACCGGCGACAAGGGGCGATTGCTGAAAGAGAAATACCTCGACGACCTGTGGTGCTTCTCCGGGCAACTCGCGATGTCCGGCACCGAACTGGCCGCGCACTTCGGCCAAGTCTGGCAGACAGATCCCACCGTCGCTCATCAAGGGGGCTACTTCGGCACGGTGGACTCGGCAGGCAGGAAGGTCATCGACAACCAATGGACCGTCAGCCACAGTTTGGATCAGCAACTCATCGCGCATCGTGGCGCGTTCTGCACGCTCTCGTTGGGCGACGTGTTCCCGAAAGGACTGTGGTTCGAAAACCGCACGTTCGGCTTCGGCCGCTTGATCTTTCCGTCCGACGAACAACTCAAGGAATGGAATCCCGGCCACGCGCGCTTGGGGAGCCTGTTCCCCGTGGGACGCAACGTGGGCATGGTGTTTGTGTCCGAAGTCGGCGGCAGCCGTGAACTGTTTTTGGTCGTCGTCCGCGATGACGGGCGAGTGCATCGCACGGTGCAACTGACCGACACGCCACAGTTCGACGAGCAACTCGTCAAAGCCGCGCCGTTCGGAGAACATCTGCTTGTCCTGTGGCGCGAAGCGAACTCGGCCAAGAACGGCCCGAACCAAGAACCGCCCGTTCACAAAGCTGCCGTGATGAATACTCACGGCCACTGGCTGACGGAACCCATGCTGCTGGAACATCCGATCCCAGAGAGCCACGACCTGACCGTTCTTTCGAACGGCGACATCGCTTGGCTCACGGCCAACGACGGCGACGAGAAACTGACGCTCGTTCGGGTCCGAAACAGCAACGGTCCCGCGCTCCGATCGGCGAAACTTCCCGCCGAACTCACCGCTGACGAAAAGCGATTGATCGAGCTGACAAACGCGGAACGCCACAACGCCAGCCTTCCGTCCCTGAAGCCGAACGCGACGCTGATGAAGCTTGCTCGTGATCATTCGGCGAACATGGCTCGGCTCAACATGCTGAATCACACGCTCGAAGGAGTCTCTTTTGATCAACGCCTCGCCGCGTCCGGCTATGGATCTTTCGGAGGGGGCGAGAACGTTGCTCAAGGAAGTCGCACACCGGCGGACGCCATCGCCATGTGGATGCAATCTGCCGGCCACAAGGACAACCTCCTGAACCCAAGCTTTCAGGAGTTTGGCGTGGGAATGGCGACCACGTCCGCTGGCGAACGCTTTTGGACTCAAGTGTTTGCGGCTCCCGTACCGGGCAGTTCGACACGTCCACTCCCCGCCCCGACAGCCGAACCATTGTCAGCGCCAAGGGCAACTTCCCCGAAGCCGATCGAAGCCGTGAAGCCGGCACTCGCTCCCAAGCCAACTCCAAACCCAAAGCCGTCGTCGCCGCCGCCAACAAATCCTTCGCCAAAAGCAACTCCCCCTGCTGCACCAATCCCACAAGCGAAGGCCCCCAAGACCGTCCCAGAGCACCTTGACACGGCGAATGAACGTCTCCAGCAAGGCAACTTCAACGCGGCAATAGTAGAACTGCTCGCGGCCATACAGCTCGATCACAAGAATCCGTCGTGGCATTATGTGCTGGCGTACCTGCAGCACCGAGCCGGTCAAGTCAACGACGCTCGCAAAACCGTCCAAACCGCGAGCGAATTGGAACAGCAGCGGCCGATCCCGAACTGGGGTCGATTGATGGAACGCTACCAAGGCCCTTCACGCGTCTGGTTGGAAAACGCTCGGCGGAAATAGGTTTCCGCGATGTGCGGTTCGCTCACTTCGCCCCAGGACGAACCCGCGATCAGTCGTAGAGTTGTCCGATTCGTCGTCTCCGACAAATTGGTTGGGCTCTTTGGCGAGAAGACTTTTGCGAGGGTGAATGACGGCTATCTCACGGTCATGGGGACGCGGGCCGATCCCAAGCGCCGAGTCGCTGCGTCTGGATTTCCGTTTGAACTCGCCCGCGACCACCATCGACTTCTTTTGCGTGAGGAACCGATTGCACAAGTCGCGAACGGTCAACCCATCGCCCTGCACTCGCGGCGTCCGACCAGCTTGCAGATCGTCGCGTTGTTCTAAATACTTCCGCAGCGCGCCATCGGCATCGGTACCGAAGTAGATCGTGCGGCCACGAATCTTCTTCGACGGTACTCGACATCCTTGATGACGCAAAAACCCATGTGGCTAAAGTGCTTTGGAGGTGTAGCTCAGTTGGTAGAGCAACGGACTTTTAATCCGTAGGTCCCGGGTTCGAGTCCCGGCACCTTCAATTCGTCGAGCGAATTCAACGAGGTGTCAACGGCCCCGTCTTTCGGCGGGAGAGCGGGGTTTTTCGTTTGGTGGCTTGGCAAGTCTCTGACCCTGGCCGCGCGGGCGGTGATCGCTGTCGCGGGTCATAAGCGTTCAATCCATGTTTCGTCCGTGGCAAACAATCTTTCCCCGTTGGCGGATGCTTTCCAAGGTCAAGCACCTACTCGCTCAAGAAAGCTATTGGCGTACGGTCGAACTGATGGCTTCCGCACGGCAGCATGGCGGTTCGATCAGCGGCCGCACAGCCAGCGGCCGCACAGCTCGACACTTGTTCGATCAGGGATGTGCGGAACTTTCGTCAACACTTGCGGTCAGATCGCTGAGTTGTTGTCTTATGCGGCTTAATAGGGCATCGACAAAACTCAAGGAACTCACGCATGAAGATCATTCGCTATCACGACTCTGCGGGCCGGACACATTACGGCCGGCAGCAAGCCGACGGCTCGGCGACTCGGTTCGAGGGCGACATCTTTGGACAGCACACCGACACGGGCGAGAAGGCGAGCGTCGCAAAAATGCTCGCTCCGATTTTTCCCATCGACGTGCTGTGCATCGGTCTGAACTACCGCAAGCACGCTGAAGAAGGGAATCAGCCGATCCCCGAATACCCCGTGCTATTCATGAAGAACAGTGGAGCCGTCAACAATCCGGGTGATCCGATTCTGTTGCCGCGACATCTCCGCAGCGACGCCGTCGATTATGAGTGCGAACTGGCTGTCGTCATCGGCAAGGCGTGCAAGAATGTCTCGAAGGCGGATGCTCTGAACTACGTCCTTGGTTACACGTGCGCGAACGACGTGAGTGCTCGCGATTGGCAGATCAAGCGCGGCGGTGGTCAGTGGTGTCGCGGCAAGACGTTCGCCACGTTCTGTCCACTGGGACCGTGCTTGACGACGGCGGATGAGATTCCGAATCCAAATTCTCTCAACATCAAGACGGTCCTGAACGGGCAGACGATGCAGGACTGGAACACCGACGACATGATCTTCGACGTGCCGACGTTGATCGAATTCCTCAGCGGCAGCACGTTGTTGTTGCCGGGCACGGTGATCCTGACTGGCACGCCGCACGGAGTCGGTGGTGCTCGAAAGCCGCCGGTGTTCTTGAAACACGGCGACACGGTCACGGTCCAGATCGAGAAGATCGGCTCGCTGACGAACCCGGTGCAGGACGAGGCAACGTAGTCATCGCGCTCCGCGAGATGTTGCTAGTCGCGAAACGAACTGGCTGAGTGTCGAGCGGGCTTGTCTGGGAACGAGCGCCTCCTGCGCGATCGGGCCGCCTCTCGCGAAGTGAGAGGGGCAATCAGGGTCGGGTGTTCAAATTTCCAAAGCGGCTGGCTATCGTTACTCGATGAGTCCTCAAGCAAGCGACCCCATTGGGCTTGCCCCAGTGGTTTATGGGATTCTGCACTACTGAGCAGTTTGTTTCGCGTGACGCCGAGTGGTGCAAAATCCCTCGAGCCACCGGGACAAGCCCGGTGGGGTTCACTTGTTTGAAGATTAGTTCATCGCGTGTCTCAGGCCAAATTTGAGATTCGAACACCCAACCCTGTGGGTTTTGTGTCGGTTCGCGCGGAGCGGTTTCGATGTTTGATCGACGATCGTTTGTCAATCTCCCGGTGGTGTTTAGTCTCGCGGCGGTGTTTTGTTTCGTCGCCGTACTGGCCGACGAGAAGACGCAGTCAAAGCCCGCTCAAGAACAGCCAGCCTTCAAGGCGGAAGACGTCGCGTTCTTCGAGAAGGATGTGCTGCCGATCTTGCGAGCCAATTGCTTCGCCTGTCACGGAGCGGAGAAGAAGCTTCAAGGCGGGCTGCGGCTGACGAATCGTGAGGAGATTCTCAAAGGAGGCGAGAGCGGACCGGCGGTGAACATCGAGAAACCGGACGACAGTTTGCTGTTGCAGGCAATTCAATACGACGGCTTGATGATGCCGCCGAAAGGCAAACTGCCGCAGGCTCAGATCGACATTATGACAAAGTGGGTTACGCGCGGCTTACCGTGGTCGGACAAGGCGGTGGCTGAGGCAAAGAAGGCTCACGGCCCACCGGCGGTTGATGATGAGGCTCGGAATTTCTGGGCCTTTCGACCGGTCGTGCGGGTCGACGTTCCGAAAGTGCGCGACGCGAAGTGGGTGCGGAATCCAATTGATGCGTTCGTCTTGTCGAAGCTCGAAGCGAACGGAGTGAAGCCGGCGCCGGAAGCTTCGAAGACTACGTTGTTGCGGCGACTGCATTACACCGTCACCGGGTTGCCGCCGTCGCCGGATGAGATCGAAGAGTTCCTGAACGATGAATCGCCACAGGCTTACGAGCGAGTCGTCGATCGGCTGTTGGAGTCGCGTCATTACGGCGAGCATTGGGGCCGGCATTGGCTCGACCTTGTCAGGTACGCTGAGTCGAATAGCTTTGAACGAGATAACCCGAAGCCGGCCGTTTGGCGATATCGTGACTATGTGATTCGCTCGCTCAACGCCGACAAGTCGTATGACCAATTTATTCGCGAGCAGTTGGCCGGCGATGAACTTGACGAGGTCACGACCGACACGATCATCGCGACCGGCTACTATCGGCTCGGCCTGTGGGACGATGAGCCGGCCGACCCGCTGCTGGCGTACTACGACGGCCTGGACGACATCGTGGCCACGACCACACAGACGTTTCTCGGCCTGACGGCGAATTGTGCTCGCTGTCACGATCACAAGCTCGACCCGTTCCCGCAGCGCGACTACTACAGCTTGCTGGCGTTCTTCCACGGCGTACGGCATTACGGCAATCGCAGCGATGAATCGGTGGCCGCCAATTCTTTGCGATTCATCGGCGACGAGTCGGCTCGCGAACGCCAGAAGGCCGCCGTCGCCGAATGGGAGGCGAAGCTGGCGGAGCTGTCGAAGCAGATCGCCGCTGTCGAGGACTCCGTCAAAGTCAAACTCCCCGGCGGCGAGATCGACGACTTCAAGTTCGAGCGGCAGCGGCTGTCGATCCTTCGCAAGCATCGCGGCGAGCTGATCTCGGCCGAAGAGTTCGGCCGCTACGAATTGCTCCGTAAAGAACGCAGTCAACTCGAACGTCAGCGGCCGAAAGTTCTCGAGCAAATCTTGTGCGTGACCGAAGAGGCCAAACCACGCGATACGTTTATCCTTGTGCGAGGCAATCCACAGTCGCACGGTGATCGCGTTGAGCTGGCATTCCCGTCCGTGCTGCGCGCCGCGAATGCAAACCGGCCGGAGTTGCCGTCGCGCCGTGAAGGGACACAAACATCTGGACGTCGTCGCGTGCTGGCCGAATGGATTGGGAGTCCGCACAACCCATTGACCGCGCGCGTGATGGTCAATCGCGTCTGGCAATTTCACTTCGGCCGAGGTCTCGTGCGGTCGTCGAGCAACTTCGGGTATCAGGGCACACCGCCGACGCATCCGGAATTGCTCGACTGGCTGGCGAGTGAGTTCGTCTCCGGCGGCATGAAGCTGAAGTCCCTGAATCGGTTGATGCTGACGTCGAACACGTTCCGCATGTCTTCGGCGAGCGGGGGGCGTCAGCCCTCCGGTGGGGCGAGTACGGCGGGATCAACGTCGGTGTCCTCAAATTCACCGGGAGGCTTACGCCCCCCGCTCGCCAATGACAAGCTCGCCAATGACAAGGATCCCGAGAACGATTGGTTGTCGCACTTCGACATGCGGCGGCTGACGGCGGAGGAAGTCCGCGATTCCATCCTCTCGGTCTGTGGCAACTTGAACTTGGAGAAGTTGGACGGGCCGAGTGTTTATCCGGTCATTCCGCCGGAAGTGCTGGCCGGTCAATCGCGTCCCGGAGCCGGCTGGGAAAAGTCGTCACCCGACGACGCGGCCGCTCGCAGCGTGTTCGTCCACATCAAGCGGTCGCTCGCGGTGCCGTTGCTGTTTGCGTTCGATTCCGCCGATCCCGACTCCCCCTGCCCTGTTCGTTTCACGACGACACAGCCGTCGCAGGCATTGGCGTTGCTCAACAGCGACTTCGCCAACTCGCAAGCGGCGGTATTTGCTCGCGACCTGCGACGTCAAGCCGGCGCGGACCTGACAGCTCAAGTTCAACTGGCCTTGCGACGTGCCTTGCAACGCGCGCCTTCATCGAGCGAGATTGATCGCGGAATAAAGTTTGTGAAGGACACGATGGAGACAGACAAGGTGTCAGCCGACGAGGCGTTGCGACGGTTTTGTTTACTGGCCATCAACCTGAATGAGTTTGTATATCTCGATTGACCATTCTGGCCGAGGCGAGCTTGGTGGCGATGGGAATTGTTTGGAGGCAGATCATGACCGCACCACGACATGGTTTTTGTGGCCGTACGCGACGCGAGTTCTTGTGGCAAACCGGAGCCGGCTTCACGGGAGTCGCTCTCGCGGGATTGTTGGACGACGGCTTCTTGGCACAGTCCGCGAGTGCGGCGGGGGGGCCGAAACAGAAATTCGTCAATCCACTCGCGCCGAAGAAGCCGCATCTGACGCCAAAAGCGAAAAGCGTCATCTTCCTCTACATGTACGGCGGGCCGAGCCATATCGACACGTTCGACTACAAACCGACAATGACCGGCCGGGACAATCAGACGATCGCCGTGAAGACGTTCGGCCGCGGCGGGCACAAGAATCAGGGGCGGATCGTCGAGCCGCGCTGGAAATTCAAGCAGTACGGCGAGTGTGACAAGTGGGTCAGCGACTTGTTTCCGAATCTTGCCGGGCACGTCGATGACATCGCCTTCTTGCATTCGATGACGGCCGATTCACCGATTCACGGGTCGGCGCTGTTGCAGATGAACACGGGCAAGGTGCTGAGCGGTTCGCCATGCATTGGCTCGTGGGTCAACTACGGGCTTGGCACCGAGAACGAGAATCTACCCGGCTTCGTCGTGATGCTAGACCCGCGCGGCGGGCCGATCAGCGGAGCGAAGAATTGGAACAGCGGCTATATGCCCGCGCAATACGAAGGGACGATCTTCCGCTCGCAGGGCACGCCGATTCTCGATTTGGCTCGGCCGGCCGATCTGAGCGAAGCGGGTCAGCGGCGGTTGCTCGATACGCTGCGCGAGTACAATGACGATCATGCGGCTCGGTTGGGGAACAATTCCGCGCTGGCGGCTCGCGTCGCCAGCTACGAGTTGGCGTTCAAGATGCAGTCTTCCGCGCCCGAGGCCGTTGATCTGACGCAGGAACCACAGCATATTCAGCAGTTGTATGGTTTGAACGAGAAACGTTGTGCCGTGGTCGCTCGGCAGTGCTTGCTCGCGCGACGACTAGTCGAG
>CAZPUJ010000763.1:0-4573 GCA_964589725.1 uncultured Planctomycetaceae bacterium | reverse complement strand
CCTCTGCCGGATAGCACCACCACCGCGCTGCTGGTGCTGCGCGGGCAAGTCACGTTGACCGATGGCCAAATCGCCCACGCCGGTGAATTGGCCATCTTCGATCAAGCGGGCCTCGGTATCGCACTCAGCGCCGCCGCCGATACCGCGCTGCTGCTGCTCAACGGCGAACCGATTCCAGAACCGATCGTCGGACACGGCCCGTTCGTAATGAACACCCGCGAAGAAATTGCTCGCGCGTTCGAGGACTTTCAACAAGGCCGTATGGGCACGTTGCGCCCGAGGTGACGTTCCGAGCGGCTTCGACTCCGACACCATTCAATCGAGGACAATCAAGACGGAGCGTCGTGGAACTGATCGACGAATAACGAGACCAGCTTCATTCTCGGACGTGGCTCGCGGCCGTCGAGATGATGCCCCTCGAAAACCGGCCAATGATCAGATCGGCGTGCGAATTGGGAGAGTGAATCGTCGTCACCGCGGCAACATTGGGAATCGGCTTCTCTGATTGCATCGCGTCCTGAGCGACTACTGTCGCACAACTCAGCACGAGGATCATCGTCAGTGACCGTTGTGACGCCATCATGTGCTTCTCATCGTCCGTAGGTTGGGACTCTGTCCCGACCGGCTGATGTCTCGACCGCTCGAAGACTGGTCGGGACGGAGTCCCAACCTACTTGCCATCGCCGTGCGAACATTGAATGCTGGTCATGCTTTCCGGATTTTGATCAGAAGACAGCGGGGCACTGGGCGCTCTCCCCGGCCCGGGAGAGCGCCGGAGTGGACTTAAGGAGCAGAAAGTGAGTGGTTGAGTATCGCGTGTGCTCCGGAGGACGATCAGGCGGCGGCCAGTCTTGACTGCGAAGTGGCGGTCGCTGGCGTGGACGCTTGGCGGCTACGCCGACTGATACTTGAAACCGCTGTTGGCAGGCGCGAGAAGTGTCAGATTTTCGATGAGGTCCTTCGAGCTGAACACCAAGTCACGCAGTTTCGCTTCCAGTCGATAGAGTGCGACTTGGGACGCGGGTCGGTCGACATTGGCCAAGCGGTCCACGACCCGAACCAGAAATCGAAATTGTGGCGAACTATCCAATAGCTCGGTCATGACCTGTTGCACCAGGGGAGAGGCTAAGTTGAGAGTCTGCGGGGTGCAGGGGCCAGGAGCGACGATGATCTCAATCATGTCCGCGGCAACCGCCTCCACAGATGTCGTGTACGTGTTGTTGAGGTAAGCGTCGATTTGGTTCGCAAAATTGACGGAGGCGACGTGGATCGAGCTGCTGCTGCGCGGACGCAAAACGTGATCGAAGGTGTAGTCGGCGATGCGGTTGCCTGCGCTGACACCTTCGACGGCATCAAAGCGCCAGTGTATGCCCAGAAAAATCCGGCTGGCGGCGTTCTCCGCAGATGCTTGGCTGAAGCTGTTGAAGTGTCTTGGGCGGATTTCGCGGACATGGTCCAGGACGAGGTCCGGGATCAATTTATGGATGTCGGTCGACACGCCGTTAAACTCGTCGGAGATGAAATCAAAGGGGATATTGAAGCGGATGTCATCGGTCTGGAAAAAGTTCGACATGGTCTTGAAGGCCGCACCGCCGAAGGTCGCGTGACCTGACGTGTAGGCGGGGAACGGTGGAGTGAAATTGACATCCTCGCCCGGAAGCGGGTTGGTGCGCGGTGCCCCCAATGGGGACCACTTCCGATCACCAACGGTCTCGTCATTGCCGTCCGCAGCACCCTGCCGGATGGCGTTGATCGGCCGCCAGAACTCGTCGCGGTACTTGACGCCCCAGGCCTGGATGCCTGCGTCTGCCATAGTGATGTTGATCAGGGCAAACATCCGAGCGTTCTCGCTGACGGTGTTCCCTTCCTGTTGGGCGATGACTCGTGCAATCTGATTGTAGAGTCGCGGAGGGTCTCCCAGGCCACGAGCCACGTCGTAACCCCAATAAATGCCGATCTCTGTCTGGTCCGTCGTACGCTCCCTGCTTGTCTCCTCGCCCAATTGCTTGACTTGAACGTAAGCCTGCGCGTACTCCACCGTCTCCAAGCCCGGAACGGTCCGGGTTGGGATCGTATCGGTGCTGGGAATCGCAAACGGGGTGACGTCGCCCCAAGCAGGAGTCAAGAACCCCTGGCCGGGATTCAGCGGGTCAACGTCGTGGTGGCCGATTTGCCCGTCCGGGAGATATTCCCCGGCGACTTCCGAGCCGTCGTTGGTTCGGGCCAGCAGGATCTGCTGAGCGACGAACTTGCCGACGTTGATTCCCAGCGTTTCGCTGCGTCCGTTCGGCACCCGCGCGAGTGTCTCATTGAGTTTCGCATCGATGAGTGCCTGCTGGTGGGGGTACATCGCCACCAGAGTGTCGTGTGCCGCTTGGGCGACCGCCGCCACATCCGAGGCATTTCGGAAATTGGGGGCCTGGACCAGATAAGGATTGTAATTCCGATGGACTGAGTTCCAGGCATCAAACATGGCCGCATGTTCGATCGCCAGAGCTCGGCTCGACCGCGTGGGCCCGATTTGGTCGTTGACGACATTACCACTGTAGGAGATGCGGTTGACTTCGAGGGCCACCGCGTTCCACTCCAAAATCGGGTCGACTGACAGCACACAACGCTCTTCGAGAGCTTCGATCTGCGATTGGAATGCAAACCCTATAAAACGCTTCCTAGCACGTGGACGTGACATCTTGACGCTTTCCTCAAAAAAGGTTGTGGAGGGCTTGTGCAACACACCAATGGCCCCGAATTGCGACAGCTCGATGAGACGTTCTGGGAAACGGCAATCTGGGAAAACTTTCTGGCGTCTCAGTCTTCTTATTTTTACTAAACGATGTTATCTATAAAATCAACATTCTCAACATTATTTTACCTAGATCATCAGATTTGCGACTGTCACAGTAGAACTAAGTTTTTGGCAATAGGACACGCACATCCGCAGCTTCATCGACTTGAGAACGCGCCTCTTTCGGGCCGCTCGTTGAGTAGCTGTCGAAGAGGGCTCAGTCGATCTGGATTCGGTTCAGAAGTTCGTCCCCAGTCCCCAATAGAGCACTCTTTCAACACGCTCAACGAGTCAGTGGCGATGACTTGAAACAACAAATCCAGCGTGGGTGGCTTGGCTGAGTCGTTGAAGTCTCTCAAGCTGGAGTCGTTGTCCGAGCTTGCTCGCCGACGGCCAGCGGGAGGTAGACGACCGACAGAACCGGCTTGAGGGTTGATCTTCGCGCCGGTCGCGCTGGAGTTGGCGGTGACCGATCTTGTCGTCCGGCCTCGGCCTTCGTTTGCTGCGAGGTTGACGAGGGCTCGGCCAGCTTCGTGACGAACAGCCCTTGCCTTCGTGACGAACAGTCCTTGCTTGGATAACAATCGTTGGGCGGATTTCTTGTCATCGGCTTCGATGACATCGACCACCTCGTCACCGGCCTGCTGCACGAGTAAGGTCAGCCTGGAAAGGCTGACCTATGGGTGTCGGGAAACCGGCGCGGTTGGCGTTTTACCGAGTGTGGTTTGTTTGACAACCCGAGAAACGGTCACCATGGATGGCTTTTGAAAAGCACGTCTCCGTAACCGCCGAGTCGAATTACGCCAGCAGTTCCTTCACGACGCGGCACGGTTCGACGCCGGTCAATTTTTGATCGAGCCCCTGGTATTTGAACGTGAAGCGTTCGTGGTCGAAGCCGAGCAGGTGCAGTACGGTGGCGTGAAAGTCACGGATGTGGACGGGGTCTTTGACGATGTTGTATGAGAACTCGTCGGTCTCGCCGTAGATCGTGCCCCCCTTGGTGCCGCCGCCGACCATCCACCAGGTGAAGCAGCGCGGGTGATGGTCGCGACCATAGTTTTGTCGCGACAGGCCTCCCTGCGAGTAGATCGTGCGGCCAAACTCACCGCCCCAGATCACCAGCGTGTTGTCGAGCATGCCCCGTTGCTTGAGGTCTTGGATCAAGGCGTAGCAAGGTTGGTCCACGTCGCGACATTGATCGGGCAGACGGCCGGCGACGTTGGCGTGCGTGTCCCAATTATTGATGTAGACCTGCACAAACCGCACGCCCCGCTCGACCAACCGCCGCGCGAGCAGCACCGTGTTGGCGAACGTGCCGGGCTTTTTGACTTCGTCGCCATAGAGCTTGAACGTCGCTTCGGACTCAGTGGCAAGGTTAGTCAGTTCCGGCACGCTGGTCTGCATCCGGTAGGCGAGTTCATAGTTCTCGATGCGCGTGCGCGTCTCCGGATCGCCGAACTGTTGCAGCGTCAGTTCGTTGAGTTGTTTGAGACCGTCGAGCGTTGTGCGGCGAATCTCCGTCGGCACGCCGGGGGGATTGTTGATGTAGAGAATCGGGTCGCCAGCCGATCGAAACGAAACTCCAGCGTGCTCGCCCGGCAGGTAGCCGGCTTGCCACAATCGCGCGGAGATGGCTTGCACCTGCTCGGTGTTCGTCGGCTTCGCGACCATCACGACGAACGCCGGCAAGTCTTCATTCAGCGAGCCAAGTCCATACGACGTCCACGCACCGAGGCACGGCCGGCCCGTGATTTGGTTGCCGGTTTGAATGTAGCTGATCGCCGGCTC
>CAZPUJ010000762.1:0-16072 GCA_964589725.1 uncultured Planctomycetaceae bacterium | reverse complement strand
ACGAACAACCACAACCCAAACTCTGACATCCACTGGGCTGTGGTTTCAACATACGAGCGAGGGATTTCTGCGGATTCCCTCGCTTGCGCTTCGGGCTTGTATTTCAACCAAGACGCAGATTGAAGAATTAGCCAGCCGTGGAAGAACACAAAGGGGCACTGCAAATCCGCCTTCTTTTGAATGAGCCTGGCAAGTCACTCACAACCGACGACAGCACAGTGTTGTTCTTGGACACGTTCTTCACGCGGCGAATTCGTCGCAGATCGCGCGGCGAAAGTAGCCGCGAGGTGTTGGAAGCGTCCGCGGCCGCCGATCAAGGTTTCGGAATCTGCGTCAGTTCGGCTCGTCGCTCGATAAGCAAGTATTCGGTGTCAGCGGCCACATTCCGAAATGTCTGTTCGCGACCTGATGGCCAACGGATGGCAAGCTCGTCCACTATGACGCTGTCTCCAAGCCCGAACACTAATTGTCGCTGATTGCTCGCTTGATACCCGTCACCAGCCGTCAACTGCTTCGTTCGAGTTTGGCCACCGGCATTGATTCTCACGACGGCACCAATCGCATCTCGATTGGACTCGACGCCGCGCAATTGCAACGCCAGGAAGTGACCAGTCTCGGCGGTTTGATTTGTGACTAACGACACGGGCGAATCGAGATTCGAGACGACGAAATCCTCTCGCCCGTCCCGATTCCAATCGAGCCGAGCCAGTCCTCGGCCCAAAAACTCCTGTTGGAAGTAATTCCCCAATTGTTCCGATGGCAACTCGGCGAAGCGACCAGCCCCCAAGTTGGCAAAGTATTGTGCCTGCATCCGAAACGGGATGCCGTGCGAGCGAAAGTCATCGACGTGACCATTGGCGACGACCAAATCGGGCCAGCCGTCGAGGTCCCCGTCGAGGAACTGCGTGCCGAAGCCCAGTTTGACAAGACTCGGTTCCTTCAGTCGAGCTTCGCTGGAAACGTCCGAAAAAACGCCGCCGGGCAACTGTCGGTACAGCACGTTGTACTCGTTGTAGAAATTGGTCACGAAGAGATCGATCAGGCCATCGCCGTCCGCGTCATCGGCCGCAACACCCATTGAGGCTTGCGCTTTCCCTCCTAAATCGAAAGCGCAGCCGGAAATGATTCCCTGCTCCACAAACTTGGGAGTGACTGATGAACTAGCGGTCAAATTGACGAACAGGAAATTCGCGGTGGTATCATTCGCGACGAACAGGCTGAGCCGACCCGACCCATCGAAATCGCCGGCCACGATGCCCAGCCCCTTCCCGTCGGAGGCGTGGATTCCCGCCGCAGCACTTATGTCCTCAAACGTCCCGTCACCACGATTGAAGTAGAGCCGATCCTGCTCAGCCTGGAAGACGGCTGGTGAACAAGTCCGAGGCGCATTGTCACGTTGTTTGTCGTGGCAAACGTGTTCGAACGGCTCACGGCCAGAGAGATATGTGACCTCGTAGATTTCCGGAAACGAATCACCATTCAAGTCCGCAATGAGGCCACTCGTGGACCATCCGTGACTATTCAGGCCACTGGCTGCCGTAACATCAAAGAACGTCCCGTCTCCGCAGTTGCGATAGAGCCGATTGACACCGATGTTACTCACATGAATATCGGGAAACCCGTCCGAGTCGTAGTCTCCGACTGCGATCCCGTGACTGAAGCGATCATCGCCCAATCCACTTGCCAAAGAGACGTCGGCGAAATGACCGTTTCCTAGGTTGCGGAATAGCCGGTCAAGGTATTTGGTCTGACCTGGCTGCGGTGGCCAGTCACAGCCTTGAGTGAAATACAGATCAGGCCAAGTATCGCCGTCGTAGTCGAGCACTCCCACGCCGCCTCCAGGGCCTTCCCAAATCTGCATCCCCTGAGCCTTCGGGTCGTGGCCGTTGAAGTAAGTAAATTTCAGCTCGGCCTCTTGAGCCAAGTCTTTGAATTTGACAACGTTGATCCAGCGCGAACCCGTGAGGGATGGTTGCTCTTTAGCTTTGCCAGAAGGAACCTCCCACTTCGGTAATGGGAACTCCGACAGGTCGAATTGCCGCGCGAGCTGTCCCTCAGGCAAGACCAGCGGAGTCGTTCCATCAAACGTCTGCATCAGTCGATCCGCTTGTATTCGCAGTTCGATCCGACGGGTGGCCGCGGCAGTCGCGTGCAGCCAACCCCAGGTCTCCCAGGGACGTCCTAAAGAACTGCAAAGTCGTCCGGCTCTTTCCAACAACTCACCCCGGGTACTGTCCACGTGAATGATGGCCAGTACATCGGAAAGTGCATTCAGGTCGTCGGTCCGTTGTTTGAATGCTCGCGCGCGTTCAGCGTCACCGATCTGGTGCAGTAATGACGACAATTGATAGTGTGCATGACGTAGATTGGCGTCGCGGCGAATCGCCTCAAGGTAACACCGGATGGCAACACGGTGTTCGCTTCGTTTCTGAGCGAATCGCCCGCGAACATCCCAAATGTCTGGATGTTCGTCCGCGGCATTGGGGAGCCGCGAATGCCACTCCAAAAACTCAGCGTCAGTACCCACATCAAGGAGTGACCGTCCCAGCCCCGATTGCAGATCGAGGTCCGCACTTCGCGTATTTATGAGCTGGCGGTACAAGCTCGCCGCTTTCGTCGATTCGTGCCGAAACAGTGCGAAGCGAGCCGCCGCCAGCATCTTCCACTGATCATCCGCACTCGGATTAGCGAGACGCTCCACCAATTCCGGATTCTCGAATACTTGCTCGGCATCACCGAGCAGCGCCAATTCGTGCGTGTCAAATTCCCCGGACTTGACGATCTCGAAGTATAATTGAGTCGCTTCCAAGCGTCGCCCGGCCAGCGCCTGCAAGGTGGCGAGTCGCTTCTTCGCCAGCACGTTCTGAGGATTAAGAGTCAGCACCCGGCGAAATCGGTCTTCCGCCTTCGTCAATCGATGCAACTCGAACAGCAAGTCTCCGGCATTGCCGATCGCGATTAATGCCGACGGACTGCCGTCATCAATCACTTGCTCCAACATTTCGAGCGCCGCTTCGCGTCGATTGGATGCCAATTCGATCTCGGCCGCGAACAAGCGAGCCTTCGAGAATCGGGGATAGCGTGTCACGGCACGCAGACATTGCTGGCGTGCCTCGTCGACGTCGCCACGGAGCAGGGCTTTCCTTGCGGACGAAATCAACTGCTCGGCAGATGGACGCCAAGCCCACTTCGTCAAGACGATGCCACCCGCAATCGCCACCAATACAAAGACTGCGAACCAACATCGTTTCGATTTCACGATTTGATTCTTCATCTCTCGAAAGCCGAAACACAAGACAGTCACCGCATCGCACGCATCGCAGGATTCATGGACCGACTTTTGACCCACCGGTACCACTTGGTGCACCAGGAACACTTGGCCCACCGGAACCGCCTGGCCTGCCGGGACCGCCCTTCGGACTCTCTGGTTTCGAATCGAGATTTAGATCGAAGGTTCCACCTTCCGGCTTCACCTCATATTTCAATTGACCGTTGCTGTACTTCATCGGGATCGACTCTCTTGCCCCCGACATCATGGGAGGTACTTTTGAGTCTGGCGGCACGAGTGATCCGTCAGGTTTGACAAGCCTGCTCACATAAACAACATAGGCACCAGGAACGGCACCAGGACGACTTTTACCAGTCCCCAGATCCGTGAATAGTTCATACTTGCCTGATGCGTCCGAGACTCCTGTCGCCCCGTGAAAGCCTTGGTCCGTCGTCGGTGCAAACCGAATCGCGGCACCTTCAATTGGTTTGCCATCGAGAGTAACGTTCCCGGTCACCGTGACTGTGTCTGGGAGTTTGGGAGGTGGCTTCAGTCCCGAATCGGAACAACCACTCAAAACCGAAAGCAATCCCGCAGCGACGCAACCAGCAAAGCAAAAGCTCCGCACCTTCATAAAGTCCTCCCAACGACCGATGAACTCGCTGATCCTCAGCACTCTAACTCCGATGGCAAGTTTGTCAGGGCGAGTGTGAAAGAATGTGCTCTATTGCGACAAGTACAATCCAGCAATGCGACAACGGCAATCCAGCACCAGCGGACTACATGTTCTGAGATGCTGCTGATGGCCGGAGTGAGGATCGTTCGAGATGCCTAGAATTCACCGACTGTTTGGCCGTCGGCGATCCGACATATGGCCGTCAAAGTTAAGTCGCTGATATTTTGACTGACAAAACGTACGGCACCATCGCCCATCAAGAAGTGGCAGCCGCCAGAATGCAGGCTGCCTGCGGCGGCCCAGTTTACTAATCGTCCATGCTGGTATGCGGCGGGATTATTTGGCCAGGCGGGAGGCTGTCCCCATTTATTGATGCCGACATTCCAAGACATATCAGGCGCGATCCCAACCTGGACGTGTCCCGCGTGACCCCATGTGGGAGGCACACCGTTCCACACATTGCGGACTGTTTCGGCGACCGCAATCGTGCTGCTCGTACCGTCCTTGCAGTGAGTTGTGTTTGTGTTCCCATTCGCCTCAAACATCGCTCGTTCTTTGCCAGCATACTGTCCTGCCCAACCTTGGTAGTAATACTCTTGGTAATGGACGCAGAAGTCATAGTTTGTGCGAGCACCTCCGGCCTGCGTCGCACTGATGGAGTAGGCGATATCGCCCGCATTTGGGAAGAAATACGGGTTCGGATCGGACGGACACTCAAAAATGGGGAGCCGCGTCTGAACAATTGCAGCATTCACTGGGTCGGGGCTGCCAGCGATATCCGCAGCGTTATAGTAGCCATAGTACGTCGACCATCCGGCAGCGGCATTGTGATCGTACTTTTTGTACAAGGGGGCCTGATCGAGATTCGGCAGCAACATGGTCCAACCGGTGGCATTGTGGAATTGCTGGGGCTGTTTGGGAGTCGTGGCACCATAACTCCAGCCGATGTGACCGACATTTAGCCGCGCCGGCGGGAACTTCTTATTCGAGTCATGGTAGTTGTGAATTGCCAACCCAAGTTGTTTGAGGTTACCCCGACACTGAGAGCGGCGGGCCGCCTCACGCGCTTGTTGCACGGCTGGAAGCAGCAGTGCAATCAGGATCGCAATGATCGCGATCACTACCAAGAGTTCGATGAGTGTGAATGCTTTTCTACGAACTTGGGAACGCGGCATGGTGGTCTCCTAAAAAATGAAATAATCGCAGACGAAATACAGCGGAGAACCCGCCGGGTAACGCGAACGGTTCACAGAGACATGGTAACTTTGGCAATACGAACCGCAACACAGGTTCTGGATTTGTTACCACGGCTCACCGCTTCTTACGGCTCACCGCTTCTTGAAGATGTGAAATCCGTTCAGCAAGCGGTTGGGTTTGAGGGCGTGCTATTCGATCAGATTCGTGGTCGACGTCTGTGAAGAAGGCACCGACAGAGGTTGTTCACATCGGGCGTCGCCGATAGAATACCGGCCCATTTGAAATGTGGATTTTGTCCGTCACGGCTTTTTTGTAAGTTGGAATCGGCTCATGATTTCAACGCGTTCCGCCAACGGCTTGGCTCCTCGAACCGGCCCCACGCTGGCCATGCAAGCCAGTGTGTTGGCGTTGAATCGGACTTACTCTCCGGTCCACGTCGTTTCGGTTCGTCGAGCTTTCACGTTGTTGTACAAAGGTTTGGCGGAGGTCGTGCATGTCGAGAACGGTCAGTACCTGACCTTCGACTTCGACTCGTGGCGCGATCTCAGTGAGATGAAGCGTGCGCTCGAGGAGTGCAGCGATTGGGACGACTGGATACGCACCGTCTCTTTCGCGATCCAGGTGCCGCGTGTCATCCGGCTGTTGGATTACAACCACGTTCCCCGCAACGTGATCAAGTTTAACCGCCGGAATGTTTTTTTAAGGGACGAAAATCGCTGTCAATACTGCGGCAAGAAGTTTGGCACGAACCATCTCAGCTTGGACCATGTCATTCCGCGCAGCCGTGGTGGTCCGTCGAGCTGGGAGAACATCGTTTGTGCGTGCCTGAGGTGCAATGTCCGTAAAGGTGGCCGCACGCCTCAAGAGGCTGGCATGAAGTTGTTTCGCCTGCCGACCAAGCCGCCGCGCAATCCGTCTTTGGCGTTCCAGCTCAGTTCGCGGAAGTACGCCGCTTGGAAAAACTTCCTCGATTGACACGCGCGGTTCCGGTGATACGCTCGCGCGCGTGCCGGCAAGCGACTTATCCTGTTGTGGGAGAACTTCAGATGAAGATTTACATTGTCAAACATCGCGCCGAATTGGTCTCTCCTCCTGTGCGTGTTCGGTCCGGATTCACGCTGATCGAGTTGCTGGTGGTCATCGCGATCATTGCGTTGTTGGCGGCACTGTTGCTGCCGGCCGTGCAACAAGCTCGCGAGGCGGCTCGGCGAACCGAGTGCTTGAACAATCTGAAGCAGATGGCTTTGGCCTGCCACAACTACGCCGAGTCGTTCAAGTGCTTCCCGTCAGGCTTCATCCTGAGCCCGAATCCGTCGGTCTTCATTCCGTTCACGACGACCCCGATCACGATTCCGCTGGGTCCACCGATCAGCGGCGTCTTACAACAAGTCACGATCAGTGACTGGACCTATTCGGACAGTTGGAGCTGGCAGGCCCTCATCCTTTCGCAGATGGGAAGCGGGGTCGTCGGCGTCGACTTCAACCGCCCGAAATTCGACCCGATGAATCCGATGTTGACCACCGACAACATGCTCGCGTGTCAGCAAGTGATTTCCAGCTACGTTTGCCCATCGAGTTCCTTGCCACCCAGTCGGCCGCAAGGCTACGGATATTCGAATTATCGTGGCTGCATGGGCGTATCTCCAATCCCTCCCGCAACTTCAACAACCAACGGCATGATGTATCAGGACAGTTCGATCGGTTTTAGGCAAATCCGCGACGGTGAGTCAAACACGTTGCTGATCGGCGAATCGCTGATGGGCTTCTGGGGAGACGGCAATAGCTCTTGTGCTCGCTTTGCCGACGATGACAACAACAACGTCCACGACCGCGGGACCGACGGTCTGGTTCCCACAATGCGGCCCTCGTCGTTCGACACCTACTGGTTGACTTCAGGCATTCACTTCTTTGGGTTTGGCAGCTGGCACACCAACGGCACGTGTAACTTCGCCTTGGCGGACGGCGCATCGAGGTCGATCGCCAAGAATCTCGATTTCAAGATTCTGAAAGCCCTGGCCACTCGTGAAGCTCAAGACAGAGTTGGGGAATTCTAAGCTGGAAATCGACAGGGCGGTTGGACCACACGGATCACCCAGCGACGCGGCGAGATTTTGCGGTCTCACTGTTTTTCTTGCGCCAGTGTTGGCACGACTTCAGCCCGCCGTTCAAGCGCGCTCGAACGCGAACGAGATGACCTCGCGGACTGAGTCCGCGCCGAGGCACAGCATCAGCAGTCGATCAAATCCCAAAGCCACTCCCGAACAGGGAGGCAGGCCGTGCTCCATCGCACCCAGCAAGCGGGTCGGTTCCGGGATGTGCCGTCCGCTCGCGATGGCAGCGTAATGAATGCGTGCTCGCAGTTCCGCAACGTCGGTTAATTCGTGGTAGCCATTGCAGACCTCGACACCGGAGACATACAGCTCAAACCGCTCGGCCACGGAGACTTCTCCATCGCAACGCACCCGAGCTAATGCGGCTTGCGAGGCGGGATAATCAAGCATGAACGTCGGCCGGGCATTCCCTAAGTGTGCCTCGATTTTCTCTGCCAACAGCAAATTCAGCCAACCATCTCGATCGTCCACCGGCAAACTTTCTGGAGCAGTCACACCCATTCGCCGCGCCAACGCGACAATCTCAGGTGTCGATCGGGCAAGTACCTTCATCCCGGTGTATTGTTCGAAGGCTTGATCGTACGTCAGTCGCTCGAACGGCAGGTGCAGGCGAGCGGGGGGCGTCAGCCCCCTGATGCTTTCTCCGAAGCTCACAATTCCTTGCTGGACTTCACGAAAAAACGCCGTGACGAATCGCTCGACGAAATTCATCTGCTCGCGATGTGTGTCGCCGACGCGATACCATTCGAGCATCGTGAATTCCGGGTTATGCAGCCGGCCAAGTTCGCCCTTCCGCATGACCTTGCCGAGCTGATAAATCGCCTCCGCCCCTGCGGTCAGCAACCGCTTCATCGCGAACTCGGGCGACGTTTGCAGCGACAGCATCTCGCCCGCCGACCAGGGTGTGACAAACGGCTCCAAGTTCGGGTCGATCACTCGCTCGTGCGATAAGATCGGAGTATCGACCTCCCAATAGCCGGAATCGTCGAAGAAGCGCCGCACGAACGACAGCAGTTTAGCGCGGAGACGCAGAACATTCAGCGAGGCCGTTGGACGGAATTCCGGACTCACGACGAATCGCCTTTCACCGTTCGCACAAGTACGATCGCGCGCGATCGGAAATATCCTTACGGCACCAGGCCCCTTGCCAACGGATACACTTCACGGCTTGATACGCTTTAAGCTTCGCTTCGGCGAAGTCGCCGCCGAGCGCGGTCACTCCGAGGACTCGGCCGCCGTTGGTGACGACTTGATCGTCCTTCAACGTCGTTCCGGCGTGAAAGACTTTCACGTCTGCAATGTCGGCCGCCTCTTCGAGTCCTCGAATCGGCGAACCCTTCTGCACGGAACCGGGATAACCTTCAGCCGCCATCACCACGCAAACGGCCGGACGTGAGTCCCATTCTGGCAGCCCGAACTCGGCCAGCTTGCCGTCGGCGGCGGCCTTGAGCAGCAGGCCGAAGTCTGACTTCAGCCGCATCAGCAGTGGTTGAGTTTCCGGATCGCCGAAGCGGACATTGAACTCCAGCACGCGCGGCCCTTGATTCGTCACCATGATTCCGGCGTACAGGCAGCCTTTGAACGGTCGCTCTTCGACATTCATGAAGTGGACCGTCGGCACTAAGACTTTCTCGACGATTTCGTCCAGCAGTTTGTCGGTCACCAGCGGCGTCGGGCAGTACGCTCCCATGCCGCCGGTGTTCGGGCCCGAGTCGCCGTCACCCGCGCGCTTGTGGTCTTGCGACGCCTCCAGCGGCAGGATCGTGTTGCCATCGACAATTGCCAGAATGCTCGCCTCATGACCAGTGAGACATTCCTCGATCACAATCTTCGCGCCCGACGCGCCGAAGGCTTGCTCGAGCATGATCTGCTTCACGGCGCTAAGGGCATCGTTGCGGTTCTTGCAGACGAACACTCCCTTGCCGGACGCGAGACCGTCGGCTTTCACGACTAGCGGTGTCTCTTCACGCTCCTCGAGGTACGTGACCGCGTCTTGACAGCGAGAAAACGTGCGGAAGTCGGCGGTCGGAACATTGGCCTTCCGCATCAGTTCCTTGGAGAAAATCTTGCTCCCTTCCAACTCCGCCGCTTTTTTCGACGGACCGAAGATGCGCAGGTTCGCCGCTTGAAAAGCATCCACGGCGCCTGCGACAAGTGCCGCCTCCGGCCCGACCACCGTGAGGTCAATCCGCTCCGACTTCGCGAACTGCACCAAACGCTCCACGTCGGTCGCGGCGATGTCGACGTTTGTCGCTTCGAGTGCCGTGCCGGCATTGCCGGGAGCACAATACACTTGCTCGACTGACGGCGAATGCTTCAGCTTCCAACACAAAGCGTGCTCTCGGCCCCCTTGGCCGATCACGAGAACTTTCATGGCTGCATCCGTAGCCACAAGCTGCCAGCTTGTGGCAGGCGATTTAATCGTCGGCAATCTGTGTCCGCGCTGCGGCAAGCTGGCAGCTTGCTTCTACGGAGCGGTCAGTCTGAGGCGGCTTCTTCCGACCGTCAAGGATGTGCGTGAGAGACGCTGTTTTTTCGCGGAGTCGCTTCGTATCTTGGTATGTCTTTCCTCGCAGTACTTCTTTCCTCGCACCGAGTTGGCCGGGAGGGTGTGCCGCAAGCAACCACCTCGCCCAAACATCACCAAAAAAGCATGCCGTCAGGAGTCGATCGTGTTTCAGTCTGTCGCTGTTGTCGGGGCCACCGGAGCCGTGGGGCGGATTATGTGTCAATTACTCGAGGAACGTGGCTACAAGGGAGGGAGTTTTACGTTCCTTTCGTCGAAACGGAGTGCCGGCTCGAAGCTCAAGTTTCAGGGAAAAGACTACACGGTTCAGGAGCTGACGAAGGACTCGTTCACAGGACACGATCTAGTCATCGGCAGTACGCCGGACGAGACGGCTCGCGATTTCTTCCCGGCAGCAGTCGAGGCCGGCTGCCTCGTCATCGACGAGTCCGGTTACTTCCGCATGAAGCCGGAGGTGCCCCTCGTCATTCCGGAAATCAATCCGCAGGATGCCCTGAAGCAGTTGGCCGTCGGACGCGGGATCATCTCCAGTCCGAATTGCTCGACGACACAGATGGTCATCGCGCTGAAGCCGCTGCACGATGCGGCTCGCGTGACGCGGTGCATCGTCAGCACCTACCAGGCAGTCAGTGGAGCCGGCTTGCAAGGTTCGGTCGATCTGGTCGAGGGGACCAAGGCCAGCCTCGCGAGCGGAGATTACGTGTACTCGGCGTTCAAGCACGCGATCGCGTTCAACGCCATCCCGCAAATCGGTGGTCCGAAGGAAGAGGGCTACACCAGCGAAGAGATGAAGATGGTTTACGAGACTCGGAAAATTCTCGGCGACCAGTCGATCCAGATTTCCGCGACGTGCATCCGCATTCCGGTCGCCAACTGTCACAGCGAGACGATCTGGGTGGAAACCGAACGTCCGGTCTCGCCGGAGGACGCTCGCAAGCTGTTCGAGTCGTTCCCCGGCATCGTGGTGCTCGACGACCTGGCGAATGGCCAATACCCGATGCCGATGCACTGCTCCGGCCGCGATGAAGTTTTCATCGGCCGCATCCGCCGAGACCTTTCGCACCCCAACGGCCTGACCTTTTGGTGCGTCAGCGACAACCTGCGCAAAGGTGCCGCGACAAACGCTGTGCAGATCGCGGAGTTGTTGGCGAAGCACAAAGGGTAGGCGCGACAGTTCTGCTTTAAAGCCGTTGAGGTCCGCACAGGGACGATCCGCAAGTCATGCGATTCGTTACAGCGGCTTCCGTATGCCACCGTCCTCGAACCCCTCGCTTAGATTGGCGACTCGCCACCGACCGGTTTTTCGACCACCCACTTGACTGGTGCTCACCCCGGATCGTTGACCGACTCGCTCACCCCTCGTCATCGCCGGTGTTGAGCACGGCCAGGAACGCTTTCTGTGGGACTTCGACTTCGCCGAATTGCTTGAGGCGTTTCTTGCCTTCCTTTTGCTTGTCCCACAGCTTGCGTTTGCGCGAGATGTCACCGCCGTAGCACTTGGCGGTGACGTCTTTCTTGTAGGCCGAAATCGTTTCGCGCGCGATGATCTTGCCGCCGATGGCCGCTTGCAAAGCGACCTCGAACTGATGTTTGTGGATTTCGGTCTTGAGCTTCTTCACGACTGAGCGGCCACGGCGTTCGGCGTTCGAGCGATGCACGATCGTCGAGAGCGCATCGACGCGATTGCCCTTCACGAGGATGTCCATCTTGACCAGGTCCGCCGGACGGAAGCCGATGACCGTGTAGTCCATCGTGCCGTAACCGCGCGTCGCACTCTTCAGTTTGTCGTGCAGATCGAAAATAATCTCGCCCAGCGGCAGTTCCCACACGATCTGAGCACGCTTCGGGCCGAGGTATTCCGTGCTCTTGTAGACGCCACGACGCTCGGAGCAAAGCTGCATGATCGGACCGATGTACTCGGCCGGCAGGATGAAATTCACCTTCGCGATCGGTTCACGCCACTCTTGCACCACGCCGGGATCGGGCACGTCCTGAGGGTTGTGGATCGTCATGATCTGGCCGTCACGTTTGAGAAGCTCATACGTGACGTTCGGCGCGGTCTGAATCAGATCGACGCCCGATTCCTTTTCCAGCCGTTGCTGAATGATCTCCATGTGCAGCAGGCCCAGAAACCCGCACCGAAATCCAAAGCCGAGCGCGTCGCTGGTCTCGGCCTGATACGAGAAGCTGGCGTCGTTCAGGCTGAGCTTCGTCAATTGGTCGCGCAGTTTTTCAAAGTCGGTGGACTCGATCGGGTACATGCCGCAGAAGACCATTTGCTGCGGTTTGAGATATCCAGCGAGCGGCTGCTCGGGCGGATTGAGCGGGTCGGACACGGTGTCGCCGACGTGAACTCGGCTGAGGTCTTTGATCCCCGTGATGATGTAACCGACCTGCCCCGCCCCCAGCGAATCGCACGGTTTCATGTCCGGGCGGAACTGGCCAACGTCGAGCACTTCGTGAGCCGACTGGCCCTTCATGAAGAGAATCTTTTGCCCTTTGCGAACCGTGCCGTCCATGACTCGGACATAGGTGATGACACCGCGATAGGTGTCGAACTTGCTGTCGAACACGAGTGCCCTCAACGGATCATCCGGCTTGCCCCGCGGTGCGGGCACACGCTCGATGATCGCATCCAAGACCTCTTCAATGCCGATGGCCTGCCGCGCTGAGACCTTCAACGCGCCGGTCGTGTCGAGGCCCACGACCGTCTCGATCTCTTCCAGGATTTCCGGGATGCGTGTAATCGGCAAGTCGATCTTGTTGATGACCGGAATGATCTCCAGATTCACATTGATCGCCGCATAAGCGTTGGCGACCGTCTGAGCCTGAACGCCTTGAAACGCATCGACGAGCAACAAGGCCCCCTCGCAAGCGGCCAGGCTGCGCGAGACTTCATAATGAAAGTCCACATGGCCCGGCGTGTCGATCAGGTTGAGCTCGTAGATCTCGCCCTTGTACGTGTAGTTGATGGCGACGGTCCGCGCTTTGACGGTGATGCCGCGTTCACGTTCGACGTCCAGGTCGTCGAGGATTTGCTCACGGAATTCGCGCTGCGTGATCGCTCCGGTTTTCAGCAAGAGCTGATCGGCCAACGTGCTTTTGCCGTGGTCGATGTGCGCGATGATCGAGAAATTTCGAATCAGGCGAGAGTCCATGCGGGGGAGCAGAAAAACGCGGAATGGGAAGACGCGGAACTCGGAACAGAGCACCGGCGGGGTGGGAGATGCTAGCGTCTGCCGTGAAAGCGGTCGAGAGCCGGTTATCCAGGTCATCAGCCGGGGTGTGCGACGGGGCGGAATCGCAATTCACGTGATGCCGTTCTTACTCGACCGCGTGTTTCACGACCTCGACCGCTCGCGAACATAGCCCTTTTGCGGCATCGCTCGACGGAGCTTCGGCGATGACTCGAATGATCGGTTCGGTATTGCTCGCGCGGACTTGGACCCAGCGGTCGGGCCAGTCAAGTCGCAGGCCGTCACCTGCTTGAGCGGCTGCGTCGCCGAACGTGGACTTCAACGCGGCACAGGCGAGGCCGACTCGATCGCGAGGGCATTCCAGCTTGTCTTTGACGATCGTGTATTGCGGCAGTGCGTCGGCCCAACTCGACAAGGTTCGTTGCGTTTGTCGTTCCGCCTTCAGGCGGTTCGCTTCGCCGAAAGGCGGGACTACGAACGGTGTCGCCAGGCCATTCAGCACGTAGGCCATTGCGGCGAAGCTATCGCGGACGAAACCGACTTGCGGGTCGATCACTCCGCCGTTCCCCTCGCCACCCAAGACCGCCCCGACTTCGTTCATCTTTGTCACGACGTTCGCCTCGCCGACGTGCGAGCGAAAGAACGGACAGCCATGCTTAGCCGCGATATCGGCGGTTACTCGACTGGTCGAACCATTCACGACGAACGGACCTTTGCGAGTCGCCAGCACGAAGTCGGCGCACAAGGCGAGCGTCAGCTCCTCGCCAATGTAGCGACCAGTTTCATCGACAATCGCCAAGCGGTCGGCATCCGGGTCTTCGGCAAATCCGACATCCGCGCCGAGTCTCTTCACCTCGTCGCACAAGCCGGTGAGGTTTTCCGCGAGCGGTTCGGGAACATGTTCGAAGCGGCCATCCGGCGAGCCGCCCAGGACGGTCACGTCGCAACCCAACGCTTGCAGAAAACGCGGCGCGGCGACTCCTCCGGAGCCGTGATTGCAGTCCAAAACGACTTTGAACTTCCGCTGCCGGATGCAATCGACATCAATGAGCGACAACACCTTCTCGACGTGTGGGGCCGCCGCGTCGTCGAGCACTTCGACCGCACCAAGCTGCTCCCAACCAACCAGCCGAAACGCCCGCTCGTTCAAAATCCGCAACAGCTCTTCTCCTTGAACCGCGTTCAATACGGCCCCCGCGCGCGAGAACGGTTTCAGACCGTTCCACTGGATCGGATTGTGAGAAGCCGTGATCTGCAACCCAGCCGCCGCGTGATGATGCTTCACCAACACTCCGCACGTCGGCGTCGTGGCGATGCCCGCGTCGAGCACTCGGCAGCCGGTTGCCATCAGGCCGGAGACGACCGCATGCCGAACCATTTCACCGGTCGAACGTCCATCGCGCGAGAGCACGATCGCGCCCCCCTGAGCCATCGTTCCCAAGCTCATGGCGAATTCAGTGAGGTACTGCGGATCCAGCCCATCGCCGATGACGCCTCGCAGTCCCGAGATGCTCAAGATTCGCTGCGACATGCTGATCTCCGTGCCGTGTAACAGTGTGACCCTCTCTCGCCGAGAGCGGCCTGGCGACCAATGCGGCTCTCGGCGAAAGCCGCCGACACTGGCGCCCCTGCCGACTTATAGTTCAGCCATTGGACTTTGAGAACTTCGTCTTCTCCACCAGTCGAATCGCATGCAACTCGCGAACTCCGCCGGTACACTGCCGCCCGCTTGGTGAGCGAGTGGCTCACCGCCGACGTCGTTCGGTCTCAAATACTTGACAAGGAACACAGGAATGAGGATGTCATGAAATATCTGATTTGGGCGACCAGTTTGGTCTGCGCGGGTCTTATTTGTGGTTGTGGTGAGTCAGCATCGACAACGCCTTCGATCTCTCCCCCGGAGAGGCCGATCGCATCTTCGGCGGAACAACCGGTTGATGCTCGGTCTGCGAATGCGGGGACGACTTCCGCCGACACGAGCAACTCGAAGTCGGAAGCCTCCGGGGAACAGCCGATCGAGCCGCGTACTCGGCGCTTCATGTTTCACTATCGCTTCAAGGTAAAAGACCTGAAGCCGAGCGATGACTCCGCAAACGCGATCGCGCGTGTCTGGTTGCCGGCCGCAAGCTCCAGCGATGAGCAAGAGGTCAAACGTCTGGAGGCTTCGGCGCCTGGCGAGCTGTCGGAAAATGTCGACGAAAAATTCGGCAACCGCATCTTGTTCTTCGAGGCAAAGATTCCGGAGAGCGGCGAGTTCACCGTCGACGTGCCGTACGAGGTCACTCGCCGCGAAGTCCTGAGACGAGCCGGCTCAACGACCGTTGCCTCGCCCGAGAAGCTCAGCGGCGAGAAGCGAGATTTGTTTCTTCGCCCCGACGCGATGGTGCCGATCAGTGGCAAGCCACTGAAATTGCTCGACATGATCGAATTGGTCAAAGATCGGCTACGCATGGCGCGGCAGTTGTACGACCTTGTCGACAACCACGTGACCTACAAGAAGGACGGGACGGAGTGGGGCCGCGGAGACACCAATTGGGTCTGCGACAGCGGCTTCGGCAATTGCACTGACTTCCACAGTTTGTTCATTTCACTGGCTCGGTCGCAGGGACTGCCGGCTCGGTTCGAGATCGGCTTTTCGATCCCGACCGACAAACACGAAGGCCCGATCACCGGCTATCACTGCTGGGCCTGGTTCTACACTGACGAGCGCGGTTGGATTCCTGTCGACATCAGTGAGGCCGATAAGAATCCGATGCTGAAGGACTACTACTTCGGCGGCCTGACGCCTGACCGCGTCACCTTTACTGTCGGCCGAGACCTGGAACTGGTCCCGAGGGCCACCGGCCAACCGCTGAACTTCTTCATCTACCCGCACATTGAAGTCGGCGGGAAGTCGCTGCCGAAGACGAACGTCGAACTCCAGTTCACGTTCAAAGAACAGTCGTAGGAAACAGTGCCACGCACGTCCGTCTCTTTCCAACCGACTGTGTTTCACGCTCCGAACTTGTCGAGTCGCCCCGCATGAGCCAGCGCGAAACCCATGAGGTACTTTGCCGGAAACTGACCAAGGCCACCTTTCAAGCAGTCGCGTTCGCC
>CAZPUJ010000761.1:0-9474 GCA_964589725.1 uncultured Planctomycetaceae bacterium | reverse complement strand
AAAGGATACCGCAGGTTGCGCCGCGCGAACAAATACACGCTGCGACGACGATGCTCGTCCAAGTCCGGCGTCACGGGCCATTGATTCTTCAACAGTGTGCGGACCAATTCTTCGGGCAACAGTGGCCGAAATCCCGGCCCACCCGCTTGCCGATTTAGCTGCCCGCTGGCGACCAGCAGTGCATCGCGAATCGCCTCACCTTCGAGTCGGCGGCGCGGGAAGTGGGCGAGCAGAAATGCTGTAGCCCGGACGTCCACGTCCGGGTGATCGGACGTAGGCGTCCGATCTACGAGGGCCGACGCCTGCCGATACACACTCGACGTCAAGATCAGCCGATGCAGCCGTTTCAGGCTCCATTCAAGTCGCGGCAACTCGGTCGCCAGCCAATCGAGCATCTCCGGATGCGACGGCGAATCGCCCATCACGCCAAAGTCGTTCGGCGTGCCGACCAAACCTCGACCAAAGTGGCCTTGCCAAATGCGATTGACCGTGACTCGCGTGGTCAGCGGATGATCGGGACGAGTCAACCACTCGGCCAGAGCCTTACGTCGACCGCTGGTTGTCGCCTCTTTCGTCGACGGCGCGACGATGTCGTTGGTTGGATTCACGATGCGTGGAAAGGCCGCGTTCACGACGGAGCCCGGACGTCGGAAGTCGCCGCGCACAAACAGATGGCTCGCCGGCGATTTGGCGGATCGCTCGCGCATGACCAGACCCAATTGCGGATGCGCGTCGAACAGCGGATCGACTTCGAGGCACGCTCGCAAGCGATAGAAATCGAGCTGGCTGATCGGATCAAACTTGTGGTCATGACACGCGGCACAGCCCATCTGCAGGCCGAGAAACGTCGAACCGACCGTCGCCGTCATGTCGTTCAAAAACGTGTGCCGCCGCTCTTCTTGCAAGTTGATGTCCGGCATGTCCGGCCCGCAGAAGAGGAAGCCGGTAGCGGTGAGTGCCCACTCGTCATTCGGCCGGAGTTCGTCGCCCGCAAGCTGCAGCTTCACGAATTCGTCGAACGGCAGATCGCGATTCAATGCCTCGATCACCCAATCGCGAAACCGCCACGCCTGCGGCCGGACGTGATCGTGTTCGTACCCATCAGTCTCGGCGAAGCGAGCGACATCCAACCAATGCTGCGCCCACCGCTCCCCGTAACTCAGTGACGCAAGCAGCCGATCCACCAACCGCTCGTACCAATCGGGCGCTTCGTCAGCGAAGGCTTTGTCCTGCAACTCCAGACTCGGCGGCAGCCCCGTCAGGTCAAAGCAGACCCGCCGCAACAGAGTCGCTCGATCGGCCTCACCCGCCGGAGACAGTTTCTCGTTTTCGAGCCGCGCAAGAATGAACCGATCCATTGCCGTGCGGCACCAGTTCGAATCACGCACGGCTGGCGGTTTCGGACGAGTAAGCGGTTGAAACGCCCAATGCCCACGCTCCGAGTCGGTGATCGGTGGCTCTGTGAGCGTCTCATCCGCCGAAGCGGTCGCAGCAATCAGCAATGTGATGACCCAAAGAGACCGCATGACTGACTCGCCGCTCGTGTGATGTCGGTGTGATGAGCGTGACGACCGTTGTCTTCTCCGCCTTCTGCCTTCATCAGTCGGCTTCAGCCGACTGATCGGATCGGGCATCAGTAGTCGGGATCAAACTGAATCCAGAGTGCAGGCTCTTCTTGAATGCCTGCTTGACGGAGCTTCATCGTTGTGTCGCTTATGAGGTCCACCAGATTCGCAGGCGTGACTTTGACCTCGTAAGAATCCTGGTAACCAATGCGAGCGATCATTTTTCCGATCCACAGGAAGTCCCTTTCAGAGTCGTCTCCTTTAGCAAAGGTGCCCAGCCAGTAATCGAGTTTAAATCGGCGACAGAGCTTCACCCTTTCATCCGTTCTCTTATCGAATGCCTCGCCCTCTGCTTCTGTGAGCGGGTGGCGAACTCCCAAAAAATCAATGTAGAATCAGCACTCATCGCCGCATCCTAACATCGCATTTGGTTACTCCACCGAAAACTCATGCACCGTCACCTGCCGATAGGTCTCGCCGGGCTTGAGGATGCAGGACGGGAACGACGGTTGGTTGGGTGAGTCCGGGAATTTTTGGGTTTCCAGGCAGAAGCCGCCGTGCTTGGCGAAGCCATTCACCTCGGGTGTGCCGGGCAGATAGTTGCCGGTGTAGAACTGCACGCCGGGTTCGGTCGTGAGGACTCGCATCACTCGGCCGGTTGAAGGTTCGCGGACCTCGGCGGCGAGGACGGGGTCGTTGGTCGAGTCTCCTCCGCCGTTGATGACCCAACAGTGGTCGTAGCCTTGCGGGTCGTTCGTCAGCTTACTGAGGTCCTGGCCGATCGGCTTTGCCTTCGTGAAGTCCATCGGGCTATCGACTTTGACTGCGGTCAGTTCGCCAGTCGGGATCGATTCGTCATCCACGGCGACGTACTGGTCGCAGTTCAGCAGCATGATGTGATCGAGCACGGTGCCGCTCTCCGGTCGCGCGCCTTTCAGGTTCCAGTAGGCGTGATTCGTAAGGTTCAGCGGCGTGGCTTTGTCCGTGGTCGCGGAGTACTCGATGCGGAGTTCGTTATTGTCGGTCAGCTTGTACGTCACGACCGAGGTCAACTTGCCGGGATAGCCTTCGTCGCGATCGGGGCTGACGAGCGTCAGCTTCACGCCGGTAAAATCGTCGCCTTGAACCGGCTCGGCGTCCCAAATGTATTTGTCGAACGCCTTCACGCCACCGTGCAGATGATTCGCGTTGTTGTTGTTCTTGGCCAAAGTGTACTCGGTCCCGTCGAGTGTGAACTTGCCTTTGGCGATCCGATTGCCGTACCGTCCGCAGATCACTCCGAAGTACGGCGGATTTTTCACGAACTTCGCGTTGTCGGGCGAATAGCCCAAAACGATGTTGTCGAGCTTGCCATTTCGATCCGGCGTCTCGACCGACGCGAGAGTGCCGCCAAGATTCAGCACGACGGCTCGCAAGCCGTTCTTGTTCGTGAGCACGAATTGCTCGAGTGCTTTGTTATCGTATTCGGCATTCAGCTTTTCGCGGACCACTTGGGCAATTGTTTTCGCAGCGTTCATGTCGGAGTCTTTGCTGGATTTGGAGTTCAGGTTGGATTCAGACGGTTTTTCGTGGGATGACTCCGGCGACGAGGCAGGTTCACCCAACGAAACTGGCGGGCTGACCGGCTTCGGTTCGGCATTTGATCCGCAACCGAAACCAATGAGAACGAACGTGCCCAACAGGCAGAAAGCCACGAAAGTTCGGGGCATGGAAAACTCCGGAGAATGAGGGCGAGACGTCACAGGCAAGCCGCCTGTGTTACGAGCGACGCCATCTTGGGACGGGCGTGTCGAGCCGGTCAAGTCCGCGGACGAAATGTGGTTTCCGGTGACAGACGTTATTGGGTAGAATCGTGCCGGTCGCCTGGGGTGGTGACGAGAAGTGCCCATCCCGTCACAAAAACTGTCCAACGCGGCGATCCCGCTGGCCGTATCAGGTGGCACTTCCGCGGAGACTCGCTAGATGATGTCCATTTTGGAGCAAGACGCTCGTATCGACGAAGACCTCAATGAATCCAGCGGTTCCAGTGACGCTCGGCTGGTGGACGCTGCGCGCCATGGCGATCAAGCGGCTTTCGGCGAACTGGTCTTGCGGTACGAGCATCGGCTGGCTCGCGTGATCCATCGTTTTGTGCGCGACATGGATCAGGCCGAGGACTTGGCTCAAGAGACGTTCCTGCGGGTCTATGATCGTTTGGACCAATTCGATTCCTCCCGCCGCTTCGGACCTTGGTTGTTTCAAATTGGTGTGAACCTGACGCTGGATTATCTGCGACGGACCAGTCGGCGAAAGCGCCGCTTCCGCTGGTCGCTATTCACCGATCGTTGGAAGGACAAAGCTCCCGATCCGTCGGTCGCCGATCCGCGGCGAGCGTTGGACATTCAGCAGGAAGTCCAAAAAGTTTTGCAGTTGATCCCGGAGAAATATCGCACCGTACTGATCCTGCGAGACCTGGAGAACTTTTCCACGTCTGAGATCGCCGCGGTCTTGCATCGCAAAGAACCGACGATCCGTTGGCGTCTGTCGGAAGCCAGACACCGGTTTCAATACTACTGGGGGAAGCGACACGGCACGGCGTTGCCGAAAAACTTCACCCCTTCCGAAGATCCGGAGAGTGATGATGCAGTGTAAAACCGCTCAGCGGCAGATGGCGTTGGCCGTCGGTGATGATCTGGAACCAGCCGAGGCTCAGGAGTTGCAACGTCATCTCGCCCAGTGCTCGGTTTGCCGGGGACTGTGGGAGCAACATCGACAGGCCTTTGCGGTGTTACAGGATAGCCGTGTGGTCGCATCCGCCGTGAAACGAGATAGCGTGTGGCCGTCCGTCGCCACGCGACTTCAGCAGCGACAAGCGGGCGGACGTCGCGGAGCCAACAGTCTGTGGATTTCCGGGTTAGCCATCGCCTCTGCGATCGTGGTGGTCTTCGTCTTCTCGCAGGATGCCCACTTGTCGCAGGATGGGCAGATGCCACCCCAAAGTCCGGTGCGCGGAAACATGTTCTCGGGCTCGATCGTCGGCTTTCCGTCCAGCGATTGGGAATCGCGAGTCAGAGTGACTCGCGATCAGCCGGACGCTGCGAAATTAAGACCGGATGATTCGGCGACTCCGAGCGACTCCAAGAATGCTCGTGCTGTTCGCCGCAACGAGTAGGTGACTGCCATTATGCCGCTATTCGAGTTTGAATGTCCGCGCTGCGACCGCACGTTTGAAGAGTTAATCCGTGGCGAGCAGCAAGCCGTCTGCCCCACGTGCGGTTCGGCGGAGGTTCACAAGCTGCTGAGTGCTCCCGCCGTGCATGCCCGCGGCGGGTTGTCTCTTCCAGTCGCGTCCTCAGCGTGTCCGCCGAGTAACGCGCCGCCGTGTGGACCAGGCTGCTGCCGGCTACCATGACGCGACATCATGCTCCGCGTGCAAACTGCGACTGGTGACCGTCTGAACCTTGCGCTGGAATTGTTGTACTCGTCGCTGCCGGCGGAAGAACGCGCCGCCCGAGTGGCCGAGTCATTGCAGTCAGCTGCGGACGGCGAGCTTGATCTCAGCCACTTGCTGCTGGCGGAGCTCGACGATTCGCCGGTCGGAGTTTTGATGCTGCTGTTGTCACCCGATGGAACCGGCTTCGTCTGGCCTCCCGTGGCGACGACCATGCAATCCTCTGACGAGATTGAAGACTCGCTGTTGCAAGCCGCCGCGCAACGGCTCGACGCGGAGAAGGCTTGGATTGGGCAGAGTTTGCTGGATCTCAATCAGTCGCGCGAACGTGCGGCACTGACGCGAAATGGCTTCGCACATCTGACGGATCTCAAGTTTTTCGAACGCTCGCTCGGTCCGAGTCTCACCGATCCGGAACAAGCCGGCCATGCTCGCGGACGAGGCGTGGTGACACGAGACACGCTCGAATACGTCCCGTACCGGCGAGCTCACAATCGGCTAAGGTTCGCGAATGTGCTCACGAAGACGTATCGCGGAACGCTCGATTGCCCGGAACTGAACGAAGTTCGAGACGCTCAGCAGTCGCTGAAGAATCATGAAGCGGCCGGATCATTCAGCCCCGACATGTGGCGTTTGTATCGTCACGACGGTGATGACCTCGGCGCGTTGTTGATGGTCGAACGCCCGGAGCAGCAAGCTTGGGAACTGGTGTATCTCGGCGTGATCGAAACGGCTCGCCGCCGCGGCCTTGCGCGAGCGATGTTGTTCGACGGCTTGAGGGCAGCTCGCAACGCGGGAGCCAAACGCCTGCTGCTGGCGGTCGATGCACGCAATGTTCCGGCCATCCAACTGTACGAGTCGCTAGGCTTCCGATTGAAATCCGTCCGCGCGGCACACGTGCGACTGCGAGGCGCCCAAGCGTTCCGCGCGAAGCCCAATGGGTATTAATCCTCGAACAAGCGACCCCACTGAGCTTGCCTCAGTGGCTCGTGGGTTTTTGCACTACTTGAACTCCACTCAACTTCAACTACCTTGTAGTGCAGAAACCGGTAAACCGCCGACGCAAGGTCGGCGGGGTCGCTTGTTTGCGGATTAATAGCAATCTCCGAAACTCAAAAACCGAATCACGCGCCGGGGGTCTTCAAGAGTTCTTCCGTGCCGAGGTACTTGGCGACTCGTTGCAGGTCGGTGATCAAGTGCGTCGGCGAGCAGTAGCGATCATCCGGCCGCTTGGCCAGCATTTGCAGCACCACGCCTTCAAACAGCGGCGGGATGCTGAGGTGGAACTTCGTGGGCTTCGCCGGCGGGTCGCGTTGGATTTTCATAATGATCTCCAGCGGCGAGTGGCCTTCGAAGGGAGGGTGTCCGGTCAGCAGGGCATAGGCCATCGCTCCCAGGTTGTAGATGTCGGACCGGTGATCCACGATCGTTTCGCGGCCGGTCTGTTCGGGCGACATGTAATGGAGTTGCCCCACGAGTTCTCCCGGGCGTGTGATCACCTCGGCGTTGCTCCCTTCCAAAGATTTGGCAAGCATCAGGTCACCCAGCTTGACCAGTCCATCGCTGGCACGCATCAGCACGTTTCGGGGAGTGATGTTGCGATGCACGATGCCGTGCTCGTGAGCCACCTCGAGCGCCCGAGCGACCTGCAACACCACGCGGAAGGCCACGCGCCAGTCGAGCATACCGCGGATGCCAATCCGCTGGATGACCTCGGACAAACTCTCGCCTTCGACGAATTCGGTGGCCATCCAGCATAGACCCTGACTCCGTCCGGCGGCATACAGACGGATGAGGTTGGGATGTTGAATGCGGCACATCGCTCGGATCGCTCGGACGAAGCGTTTGACTTCTTCCTCCTTGCGGCAGATGTCCGGCCACAGAACTTTCAACGCGAACGTCCGCCGCGTGCGCTCGTCGACCGCGCGAAACACGACCCCGCTGGCTCCTTGAGCGATGATCCGCTCGACGACAAACCGAGAGAACCGCTGGCCGACGAGGCTTTCGAGCCGTTCGATCGTCGGCTCGACCACCTTGAGTTCCTGCGTCGACGGCGGACCGGGAGTCACCATCTCCGCCGCTGACGGCGAGTCGAGTGGCAGAGTGGACTCAACGGCCACGACAGTCGAACGGAGTTCCAAGCGCGTGGCCCCAATCGTGATCACGTCACCGGCGAGGATCCGTTTCTTGTCGACCTTCGTATCGTTAACCAGAGTCCCCCAGCGGCTGCCGAGGTCGTGCAGTTGGACCGCGTTCGCAGCGACACGCAGCTCGCAATGCTCGCGCGAGGCACTCGGATCAACCAGCCGCAGCGAGCATTCCTTCTCGCGTCCGATGACAAACTTCTCCCCCTCCGCCAACGGAAAGACCGTCCCCGCATCCGGCCCTGAAAGTACGACAAGCTGCCATGGCATGCAGATCGAACCTCGTGTTCAAGGAAGCCGCCGTCGCGGCAGAGGGAGTGTATCGAGGGCTGACGAGATTGCCATTTTTCTCGGGACGATTCTGAGGTGTTTGCTCGGCGGCCCCGGATTCATCGGTGATGCACCCTCGCTCGCTCATCACCGTCACACACGCCTTGACCCATTTGCGTTGGATTTGTAAACGCCCCCGCCCCGTGTGTTAGACCTCAATCAAGCGACCCCACTGAGCTTGCCTCAGTGGCTCGTGGGTTTTTGCACTACTTGAACTCCACTCGACTTCAACTGCCTCGTCAACTCGCAAAAGACCTGCATTCGTTCGTCGATCGACAGCGACTGAAACCAACGCACCTTGGCTTCCAGAGACTCATCCTGTCGATCATGTGAGATCGCGGAAATCATGTTGAAGTCACTCCCGTAATGTGTTTACTGAAACCATCATCACGTCCGCATCAACGTGCGTCAAACACTCTCAACGGCGAAGACCGTCGGGAATCAACACGGCGTCGGGGCTGCCGTTTTTCGGAATTGGCCGACGAAGGTTTCACCGACTTCACCGCGGCGTGACGGTCCAGCATGCGGAACCATTCGCGTCGGTCGCGGTCGTCGCGCGCGCTGTTTCCGCGTTCGAGGCCGCGTTGCGTGACATGATCAACGCCGTCAGCGATGCTCAGTCGAGGTTGGCGAGACATGGAACTCCATGCTACATCAATAAACGGTTCCTGACACCTTTGACTCCACCAATTCTGAATTCTGCGGTGCCTGACCCTATGCTTCGAATTGTTTCACCCCAACGCCATCGGCGTGGGCGCGAGTTGGTTGCGAGCGGCCGACCCGCTCACCGCGCACGCCGATGGCGTGGCGGTTAAACATTCTGCGGTGCCTGACTCCAGGCTTCCAAAGGGCCAAGCTCCGGATTCATCAATAAACGGTTCCTGACACCTTTTCATGCTCCCGGCCTCAGTCAGACCGTGGATGGCTCCTTCGGAGGACACGAGCAAATGACTGGCCAGCGGCTCCGTTGCGGGATTGAGAATGCCTTCGAGGTCTTGTTTGGCCGCATTACAGCGGCAGCAGGCGTAGAACAGGTTGTCGTACTCGGCAACGAGTTCCGGTGATCTCGACCGAGGCCGCAAGTGTTCGACGCTGAAACCACTATCGCCGTCGGGATGCCAGCGCTCACGAATGAGGCAATAGACACAGCGGAATTGAAACTCATCGCGCAGCCACGGCTTGAAGTGCTGTGAGTCGGCATAGCCGCGCGGTCCGTGACGGCGGAGGTGACGTTCGGACGGATACGCAAACGGCTGCGGGACAGGCATGAGCAGTCCACCCACGTGACAATTGGCCGACCGCTATTCGACTGCGGAGTGCATGAGATCAAGCTGCGTTTTCAAGGCGGCATCGAAGTCCTCGAACCGCACGTCGAGAGCGGATTGCAAGGTGTCCAGTTCCTGTAGTTCCTCAGCCGTGAGCGATTGTCGAAGGCTCTTGCGGATGAGCGCGAGCCGTCGCTGATTTTGCTCGCCCCAAGCATCGCACGTCCGCGAAACCGCCTGGTCCAGAATCGTGACAGCCAGTTCCTCAACGGAGACATGACGCTGCATGGCTTCGGATTCGAGCCGTTGAGCCAAGTCATTCTGAAACGTGATGGTGATGGACATCGCTGATCCTTGAACGGCCTCTGGAGTCGCGGCGTTTGATGGGCCAGATTATGGTCAAAACTCGGCGTCCCCAAAAGCCCCAAGTTTTCTCACGCTCAGCCAATTCTGAATTCTGAAATGCCAGACCTCGGGGCTTTGGAATTGGCCGAAGTCCGTGGTAATGGCGAGCGGCGGCTGAGACGGACAAGGCCGAAGTCCGAAGCCAGCGACAACGGATTCATCCACTGGAATCCAATAAACGGTTCCTGACACCTTTTTTCAATTCTCGGGAATCTGCGCGTAGGTCTCTTCGTCCACCCACGTCGGTCGTTGCGGCCGAGTCCAGACGATGAGGTGATCATACTTGCCCAGCCGCCGGCCGCGGCGAAAGTCCGAATGACGCCCCTGATGTTTGC